>MHDC01000028.1:78354-80518 GCA_001803415.1 Microgenomates group bacterium RBG_16_45_19
AGCCGGTAGGGATTAAAAACGGGACCGGCTAATTGGTTATGTTGGATAAAGTCGATGAAGTTCTGCGAGCAAATGAGAATCCGGCAATAGCTAGTCCAAGATTGATGGGTGAGGTCGCGGGGCGGCAGTTTATTCAGAGTAAAAACGAGGGAGATGATTAGGATTAAGGTTTCAGCGGCGATAAGCAAAGGCCGGGCGATAGCTTTTAACGGCGGCAGAGCATAGAGCCATTGAGCCAGGTAGGGTGAGGAAAATAAGAGAAAAACCGGAATCAGGCGGCGAGCTTTGAGGGCAAGCAGGTTAAAGGCGAGAAGATTAAGTTTTAACCCGGGAGATAACTTTTGGGGGGTGCGGCTGAACCAGAAGAAGAGACTGTAGCCGGCAAAAATGACCAGATTTGGCCAGTAGGGTTCCCAAGGCATCCATTCGAAAATATATTTTAAGGTAGGGGCGGAGAGGTGGGCGGCGGCGGTAGTTAACAGGCTCAGACCAAAGGGGTTGATCAACGTCACCAAGAAAGAGACCAGTAACAGTTTAAAGTAACGTTGGGGCTGAGTTAAGGTGTAAAGACCTAAAACGGCGAGACCGAGGAGGTACTGACCGTGGAGGTTAGCCCAGAACCAAAAAATAAGCGGGAGAAGCAGATAATGGCGCCGGTTGGGTTTGGTTTCTAAAAGCCGCCAGACCAGACTGAGGCAGACCAGACTGATTAGCTGGCTTTTAAGACCGGTGTTAAGTAAATATTGACTATAATTGGTAAATAAAAGGGCAGATAAAGCGATACCCGGGAACAAAGACCGGCGCCAATTAATGATCATGAATGCCAGCGTGATTAAAACGGAGGCGACTATTGATAGACCAAGGAAAGAAAAACGACTGAAGATTATATAAAGAAGAAAATCATAACCCCAGGAATGGTTAGCCCAGACGTAATCGGGCAGCAGCGAGGAAAACTGGTTGGTTTTGAGGATATGGCCGGTTTGCCAGAGAGATTCGCCATAGCGGTAATGCCAACCGAGATCGGCATCACTGACCGGAAACAGAAAATAAAGGAAGACGAAGACCAGGCTTAAGACCAAGTTGAGATAGATAAGGGGTTTAGAGTGGGTAAAAGGCATAAATGGTTTGGTCATGAAGATAAGGCTGTAAGTAGGTGAACGAGCGCTGATAAGTATAAGTCGGATTGACCAGACAGGGAGGGGCAAAAGCCACCAGTTGGTAGCCGGGGTGAGTGAATTTCCCTTGAGGGGTGAGGACGGTAAAGGCGGGTGCCTGAGCTAAGACCGGGGCGGTCGGTGGTGGCCAAGAAGTCGGTATCGCCCAGGAGTCGGCCGAAGCACTGGCTGGGGGCGGGTAATCTAAAGTATAAAGGGGTAGGTTGAGGCCAAAACGGTAATAACCACCGGAAGTGACCCAACCCCGGTCGGGTAGAGCCAGACCACACTGAGGTGGCTGAAACAATATTTGGTGATAAAGGCTGAAGAGACTGTCTCTGGCTAAAAGGGTGGTGTGATAGGCCAAGAATTGGTAAGGTAAGCGACTACTGATGCCTAGAACTGAAACCATGAGCACTGCCGTGGTCAACCACCAGCGCCGTCCCAGGGAAAGAGCCAGCATTAAACAGAAAATCGGAGCCAGAACCAGTAAAAAGCGATATTCTTTATGAGGAATGAGACTATGGAGACAGAGGAGGGAGAGGTAAGCGGCCGGCAGCGGCCAGAACCTGGGGATTTTTGGAAGCCAAAGACAAAACCAGATCAAACCACTACTGGTGGCGGTGATGGCGATCAGATAATAGGACCAGGGTTGAGTGCCAAACGCCTGACTAATGCCGGTGAAGAAACTTAAGCGGACATTATTAACCAGAGAGATAAAAGGAGTGCCGAGAGTGAACCAGTCGATGAAGCCGTATAAGAGGCAGGCAGAGGCCAGACCCAACCCCCAGAACCGCCAGTAGTGACGCCAGCGAACTTGAGTGACAAGGTATAAACTGATAATCAAGCCGAGCGGCAAGTATTGAGGTCGCAAGAGTAAGCCAAGACTGAGACTAAAGGCAGCTAGGACCTGGCTTTTGGGTCGGCCAAGCCGGGGAATAACCAGAGCTAAAGCGATAAGATCTAGCGCCAAGGTTTCGGTTAAAGCTCGGGGAGCAAAATAGATTAAC
>MHDC01000029.1 GCA_001803415.1 Microgenomates group bacterium RBG_16_45_19
ATACAGGTCTTGGGAACATTTAAATTTGCTCATAGTGGGGCAGTAATTTGTAACACTATGAGTCTACATTAAGTAATCCAGGTGCGAAACTCGTGGGCTCATTAAAATGGTTTTTTGCCTGGCCTTAACCCTAAAATAGAAATTAGTTGAATCGGTTAATCTCACTTGCCAATCGCCTAATCCTATAGTCTCTAAATACGCTTGGATTTTAGCTCGGATCTGGTCCGGTTTGGCGGTTTCTTGCGGGCTGAAATCACCTGGCAATTTTGCGTCCGCTTCGGCTGGACATCCGCTGTTCTAAAGCTTTTGCCTCACTCATCTCTATTTCTTTCAATTGATGCCAATAGCCTTTCAGCTGATTGGCAGGTATCTCTGGGTAAATCAGTTGCGGGTTGCTTGTTTGGCTTTTGAAAAAGTCATCCTTGGCTTCAGCCAAATTGACCGGTGTCAACCACTCCGAAGTTTTTAGAAACCGCTTTATCTCCCCGATTAAAGTTTGCCCTGCCTCAAAGTCTGTCTGCATCTCCCGCTATTATAGCCTCAATTACCTCATTACCCCTGCTGCCGCTAACTTTCCAGTTATGATAGGATGGAAGCATCAAGTTGAAGCCTTGAAATTTTGTTATGGGTAGAAAACGTGGCCGCCGGCGGGCGCCCTTCAAACTCCGACTTAAAAAAGACACGACCTACACCGTCGCTAGTCTCTGCCTGATTGGTACCGGCCTGTTGATTATTGTTTCCTTTGCCGGCCAGGGACTTTGGTTAGACGACATCCAAAATTGGCAAAGGCGCCAGTTTGGCATCGGCATGCTCTTTTTGCCTTATCTGCTCATTACCGCCGGCCTGATGCTGACTCAATTGAAATGGCGGGTGACTCGGCCGACGGTTTTCTTAGGTGGTTTATTAATTTTTCTAGCCTTTATTGGCTTAGCCCGGGCTGGCAGTACCGGCCAAACCCTAAATAGCAATCTTTCGGTCTTAATTCATCCTTATGGCTCCACCATTCTATTTTTTATCGTTGGCTTAGCCGGTATTTTCATCTTGACCGAATCCTCAATCAATGATCTGGTAGTGGCTTTCTCCGAATTTTTAACTAAAATCCACCTCAAACCCCGCGGTCTCAAGTTAACCTTGCCACATCAGGATAAACTCCCTTTGGCCGGTACCGAACTTAAAATCGAAGGCGGTTCCTTGGACATTCCTCATAGCCAGAAACAATCTCCAGCACCACCAACCAAAACCCCACCTTCACCCTTACCGGCCATGGCCACCACGGCCAAACCGGTCGTGGCTGGGGCCTCCCCTATGATTTATCAACCGCCCCCGATGGATATTCTTGAAGACAAAGTCGGCGGTAAAGCTGACCGGGGTGACGTTAAACAGAATGCGGCCGTCATCGAGCAGACGCTGGAATCGTTTGGCATTCGGGCTAAGGTCGTAGAAGCCCACCTGGGACCGGCGGTGACTCAATATGCCCTCCAAATCGCATTAGGGACCAAGCTCTCCCGCATTACCACTTTACAAAATGACCTGGCTCTGGCTTTGGCGGCTCCCACCGGCCAGATTCGCATTGAAGCTCCCATTCCCGGCAAATCCATGGTTGGTATCGAGATTCCCAACCGTACTCCGGAAATTGTCACTTTGAAACAAATGTTAAGCAGTAAAATCCTCAAAGATAACAAAAATGTCCTGGCTGTCGGCTTGGGTCTCAACGTGGCCGGCAAGGTGGTGGTGGCCGATTTCACCAAAATGCCTCACGTCCTCATTGCCGGCGCTACCGGTTCAGGTAAATCGGTGGCGGTCAACGCTTTTATTTCCCAGATTCTTTTTCGCGCCAGCCCCGAACAAGTTAAATTCATTATGGTTGATCCCAAGCGCGTCGAACTGACTCAATACAACGGCATCCCTCATCTCTTAACCCCGGTCATCGTTGATCCGGAGAAAGTCGTGGCCGCACTCCAGTGGGCCATTGAGGAAATGGAAAACCGCTATAAACTCTTTGCCGAAGTCGGCGTCCGCAACATTGAAGCCTATAATTCCTTGTCCGGCTTTCAGGTCTTACCTTATTTGGTCATCATCATTGATGAATTAGCTGATGTCATTCTATTCAATCCCAATAAAGTTGAAGATGTCGTCACTCGCTTGGCTCAGATGGCCCGGGCAACCGGGATCCATTTGCTCTTAGCCACTCAGCGGCCTTCAGTTGACGTCATCACCGGTTTGATTAAAGCCAATATTCCTTGCCGCATCGCCTTTAACGTTACTTCCATGATCGATTCCCGGGTCATCATCGATTCACCCGGGGCTGAGAAACTATTAGGTCGGGGCGACATGCTCTATATCCCACCCGATCAAGCTAAACCTAGTCGTATTCAAGGTGCTTTCGTTTCCGAACCAGAGATTAAACGGATTCTGGACCACTTAATATCTTTGGGTTTAAAACCTCAATACACCGAGGAAGTGACCACCAAACACGCTACCAAAAAAATCATGGGTCCAGGTGGTGTCGTTGAAGACCAAGATGAACTCTTCGAAGAAGCCGTCCGGTTTGTCGCCGCTACTAATCGGGCGTCCGCCTCCCTGTTTCAGCGTAAGTTTTCCATCGGTTATGCTCGGGCTGCCCGGGTTTTGGACCAATTGCAGCAGGCGGGTGTGGTTGGACCCGGTTCCGGCGCTAAACCGCGTCAGGTTTTAGTCAAAGACGCCGACGCCTTTTTCTCGGGCACTACTGCCTCTTAAAGTTTAAAACCTCACCCCTTCTCATCACCCGGTCTGCCCGGCTTTCGTTAATGTTAGAATAAGGGAAATTGAAGGATCGATCCAGCTGTTTATGAAAACCGTGGGTGAGTTACTCCAAAATGCCCGGCTCCAGCAGAACTTATCGCTGGCCGAAATTAGCCGTCAGACTCGCATTGCTCAGCACTATCTGGCGGCCATCGAGGCCAATGATTTTAAGGCCTTACCCGCCGCTACTTTTACCAAAGGCTTTTTAAGAAATTACGCCGTCAGTCTTAAACTTGATCCCCAGACGGTCTTGGCCATTTTCCGCCGTGACTATGACCAGGACGAACGGGGTCGGATTATTCCTCGGGCTTTGACCGAACCGGTCCGGGCCCCGAGGCACCTCATTACCCCCACCCGCATCTCCCTAGTTATTTCCGGTTTCCTCGGTTTATTAGTGGTTGGCTTTTTTGCCCGCCAAATCATCATTTTCACTCAAGCCCCGCCCCTGACTATCCTGACGCCGGTCGATAATACTACTTCAGCTTCACCGGTCTTAGTCAAAGGTGAAACTTCACCTGAAGCTTCAGTGGCGGTAAACCACGAACCGGCGGTCGTCGCTCCCGATGGCACTTTTGAAAAAGCTATCGATTTATCCCCTGGCGAACATACTTTGGTCGTTGTCGCCAGTTCCCGAAGCGGCAATCAGCGCACTCTCCAACGCGTCGTCATCATCCTGCCGCCCTAACACCGATTGACAAACCTTGATTCGCTCTTTACCCTGTAAGGACTAAGCCTGCTCTTATGGATCCCTTAACCCTTTTTTTGATCCTGGTCTTAACCGTCCTCACCGTCCTCTTGACCGTCGTCGGCATTCAGGTCTTTTTTCTGGTCAAAGAAGCTCGGGTCACTTTAAAAAAATATAACTTAATCCTGGTTAAAACCGATAAAATCGTTTCCCACGTCTCCAATTCTATCGACGAATTAAGCGAAACTGTCTCCGGTCTCCGCTCGGGTCTAAAATTAGTCGAGGCCTTTGCCCATTGGGTCCAAAAAAATCAACCCTCACATGGCAGTCTCCCAGAGTAAACCTTCTCCCCAGTCGGCGGTTGACCCCCATCAATGGGGGGTAATTATGGGTGTGGCTGTCGGCTTAGGTACCTATGCTCTGTTTGGGACTAAATCCGGCCGCGTCTTTAGCCGCTGGCTCAAAAAAACCACTCGTCTGATTCGGGAAGATCTCGATGACTATCAAGCCACCACTCACTCCCCTACTTATCAAGAATTAGTTCAGTTAGTCGATGAACTCAAGCGCCGTCCGGCTAAAAGTCTATCCTCAGCTCCTACCTGGCCACCACCCTCATCTTTAACCCGTTCTTTTCGGGCTCTCAAAGATCGCTTTTTTGCCTCCAGTCCGTCGGTGGCCGCCACCCTTGAGCCGGTTAAACCCAAAGAGCGTCGCTTTCGCACCAAAGCCATTCCCAGAAGCCGAGCTCACTCTAAAAAGGGGTCTTGAGGGGTAGACTTAAGCCTCGCTCCCGGTATAATAAACTCGGTTAGGTCAACTTTAAGCTATGAATGTCGCCAACACCGTTACTCGACAAGATTTGGACCGGATCGAGGCCTCGCTCGCTAAAGTCTTGCGCGCCAGCCGCAAAGGGAACGTGGAACCGGCTTACCTGGATCTGTTAGAAAAAATTGTGGATGCCCTTAACGATTTACGCCTCACTGTTGAGTTCGAACACGAAGAGCGCCTCCAAGCCATCGAAAGTTACCTCTCCAACCTTTAACCTTTTTCTCATTACACCCCGGGGGTGCAGTGATCTATATCTCTCTACCCTACCTCCGTCCCCTCCAGCACCGGCTTTAAAGCTTTCACCAACATCGGAACATCGCCGATGGCCGTATTCCAAACCTTATTCCAATCGATTTCTGAGTATCCGTGGACCAACCAATCCCTCATTCCTACCACATCTTTCCAAGGAATATTTGGGAACTGTTTTTTGGTCTCATCAGATAAATTTCTGGCCGCTTCGCCCACTACTAAAAGTTCCCTGACAATCGCGTCAGCTATCGCAAAGTCAGAGTCATATAATTCCCGCCCACCTCTATTAACCAGACTAGTAACTTTTTCACCAGCTTCCAAAATATGTTTAAGATAAACCTGGTCACTCTGTTTTCTCATAAAGTGGTTTTGTCTCTCTTAAAACCTCATCTCTAAAATATCTGCTTAGAAAGCCCTCGGTTAATAAATCTACTTTTTTATTAAACACCTTACCCAAATCGTCTCTCATAGCCGCCATTTGGAATAAGCCGCCCTTATTTTCCGGCGCAAACCGCACCAATAAGTCTAAATCCGATTCTTTATCGGCCTCATTTCGAGCGTAAGATCCAAACACCCCCAAAAATTCTGCCTGGTTTTCATCGCAGATCTTAGCCAACCGCTGCGGATCATACTGTAAATCCATATAACCTTATTTTAGCATTATTTCTCTCTACCCTGCTTGTGCCCCCTCCGGCACCGGCTTTTCCATTACCTCCGCCTTCTCAATCGTCCCCACCCTGATATCCACCTTCTCTAAATCACTGTAGTTTATCGTCGCCTTCACCGGCTTTAGTTTCATATATTTTCCTCCTGGTGATTAAATTATATCAAGAGTATGTCCCATCTCCCCACCGCCTTTAGACGAATCTTCGTAATCGGGTTATAATCACCCCATGACCGGCAACGAGATCCGCCAAAAATATCTGGATTTTTTTGAGGGCAAAAGGCATAAAGTTATCCCGCCCGCCCCTATTGTCCCCTTAAACGACCCCACTACCCTTTTTACCAGCTCCGGTATGCAGCAATTGGTGCCTTACCTCAAAGGCGAGCCCCACCCCATGGGCACCCGCCTGGTCGATTCCCAGCCCTGCTTCCGCTCCGAAGACATTCCCGAAGTCGGAGACAACCGCCACACTACTTTTTTTGAAATGCTGGGCAACTGGTCCTTGGGTGATTACTTTAAAAAAGAGCAATTACCCTGGTTTTTTGAGTTTGTCACCCAAATCGTCGGTTTGGACCCGGCCCGTCTCTATGTCAGCGTTTTTGAAGGCAGCTCCGCCGCTTCCCGCGACGACCAGTCGATTCAAATCTGGCAAGAACTATTCAAAACCACCGCTCCGGCCGCGTCCAACTCTGTTGGCTTTGATCCCCAAGTTAAAATTTACACCTACCCGGCCGCCAAAAACTGGTGGTCCCGGGTCGGTGTGCCCGAAAAAATGCCGGTTGGCGAAATCGGCGGCCCCGATTCGGAACTGTTTTATGATTTTGGTGAGGGCTTAAAGCTCCATGAACAGTCGGCTTTCAAAGATCAATCTTGCCACATCAATTGCGACTGCGGTCGCTTTATGGAAGTGAGTAACTCGGTTTTCATGGAATATGTCAAACTCGAAGACGGTTCATTCCGGCCTCTGCCCGCCCAAAACGTCGACTTCGGCGGTGGCTTGGAACGCTTGGCCGCTGCCGCCTCCGGTAATCCCGACGTTTTCACCACCGATCTCTTTACTCCTATGATTCAAACTCTGGTCCAAGTCACCCACGCTTCATATACCTCACCCGATCATCAGCAGGCCATGCGCATCATCGCCGACCACCTCAAAGGCAGTATCTTCTTAATCGACGGTGGCGTTACTCCCGGTAATAAGACTCAAGGTTATTTTCTCCGCCGCTTATTGCGCCGCGTTGTCCTCAAGCTCCGCTCCCTTACCAATCAACCCTTAACTCCCACCGCTTATAGACAATTGGTTGACAGCGTCATTCAGACGTATCAACCGGTCTATTTTGCTAATTTGAAAAACACTCAAACGCTCACCGATACCATTGTCACCGAAAGCCAAAAATTTGAGAAAACCATGGCTCAGGGTTTACGGATTATCCACAAAACTCCCGCCGACCAAATTACCGGCCAGTTTGCCTTTGATCTGTATCAATCTTTTGGTTTCCCTTTGGAGTTAACTGAGGAAATCTTAGCCGAGCCAGGCTTTAAGGTCGATAAAGCTGCCTTTAAAGCCGAGTTTACCAAACACCAGGAACGCTCCCGGACCGCTTCCCAAGGTTTGTTTAAAAGCGGCTTGGCCGACCACTCTGACGCTATTGTCAAATACCACACCACCACTCACCTCTTACATCAAGCCTTGCGCCAAGTCTTAGGCAGTCATGTCCAACAAATGGGATCAAACATCACCGCCGAGCGCTTGCGCTTTGATTTTAAGCACCCCCAAAAACTGACCGATGAAGAGAAGAAAAAAATCGAAACTCTCATCAACCAAAAAATCCAAGCCTACCTGCCGGTCCATAAAACCATCGAAGCTCAGGACCAAGCCTTAAAGTCCGGTGCTTTAGCCTTTTTCCGCGAAAAATACCCCGACCAAGTTAGTGTCTATACCATCGGCCATGATGTAAATAAAGATTGGTACTCCAAAGAAATATGCGGTGGACCCCACGTTACCTCGACAGGTCAAATCGGGGCTGTTAAGATAGAGAAAGAAACTGCCGTTGGAGCCGGAGTCAGACGCATTTATGTGGTCCTAGCCGGTTAACTCTTGGTGGTTCAAGTTTAAACCATATCATGGACCTGCCGAATTTGTTGAGCAAGCTTAAAGCTAAAGAGGAACTGACCCACCGTTTCGTGGCGGTGGAAATTTCCCCTAAGGCGGTGAAAACTGCCGTTTGGCAAGTGCATCGCTCCGATACCCAAATCGTCTCCATCGGATCGCTCCAACCTTGGGAAACCGGGACTGACGACGATTTACTCGAAGCCATCGACACCAGCTTGAATGATGCTTTCAATGGTTTGGAGGAGGAACCCAACGAAGTCATTTTCGGCTTACCCGAAACTTGGGTTAATCAGACTGGCATTGCCCCTAAACATAAAGATACAGTCAGGTTGATTTGTGATCGCTTAAGCCTTAAACCGGTTGGCTTTGTCGTTACTACTGAGGCCTTAGTCCGGTATTTAGCCGATGCTTCTGGTAGCCCGCCCTCACTCATTCTCCTTAACTTAAGTGACACCGAGATTACGGTTGCTTTGGTAACTCTGGGTAAAATCCAGGGTTTGGAAGCAGTCAAACGTAGTCAGAGCATCGTGGCCGACGTCACCGAAGGTTTGGCTCGGTTCCCCCACACCGACAATCTGCCTTCGCGGATGCTCCTCTATGACAGTCTGGAAGACCTAGATAGTTTAAAGCAGGAACTCATCTCATATGATTGGCTGGCTCATTTACCCTTCCTCCATTTTCCCAAAATCGAATCCTTAAGTAATGACGTCACCATTAAAGCGGTGGCTCTTTCCGGTGGGGCTGAAGTGGCCAAGTCTTTAGGCTTAGCCCTTGAAGCTGTGGAGACTAAACCAACCGAACCATCAACCTTACCCAAGACCCCGTCGTCACCGGCTCTCTCTCAACCAGAGGTTGAAGCCGTTGTTGACCTTCCTGATCTAGCCGATACTTTCGGTTTTACCCCGACGCCTACCCCGGCCAAAGCTCCACCCCCACCCCCTGCGGCTCCTCCACCTGAGGCTGAGGCGCCGCTTCCTCCGGCTGTCCCTCTGGTTCACCGCTTCCGCTTGCCTCTTTTTGGGACCATTACGGCTGGTTTAGGCCATGTTGGCAGCCAAGTTATCGCCTTGGGTGAGCGGTTGTTGGGGCGAGGTTCGGCCACCCCTCGCCGCCGCTTAATCATTATCGCCGGTTTGCTACTTTTACTGGTGGCTGGAGTCTTTATTTATTACTTTTTGCCTCGGGCTGCCATCACCATTACCGTTGAACCTCGACTAGAGACTCAAGACCTTACCTTTATTCTTGACCCCAATGCCACTCAAGCCGATCCCACCACCAACATCTTGCCCAGCCAACCGGACACTATCAGCCTAGAGGGGAGTGACCAGCTCTCGACCACCGGCTCGGTCACCGTCGGCGAAAAAGCGCAGGGTAAAGTCGCCATTTATAATCGGACCTTGTCGACTAAAACTTTTCCCCAAGGCACTCTGCTTAAAACCGATAATTTAAGTTTTGTCACTGCCGCTGATGTCCAAGTGGCTTCGGCTTCCAGCCAGGAAAACGCTGATTTCTCCATAACGTTGGCCCCAGCCAAGGTTGAAGTTATGGCCGTGGCTAGCACTATTGGCAGTGACGCCAATTTAGCGGCCAACACTAAACTCAGTGTTGCCAATTTGGCCGCCGATAGTGTCGTGGCTTCGGTGGTTGAGGCCTTTGGCGGTGGCTCATCTCAGCAAGTGGCGGCTGTCAGCCAGGCGGATTCTGATAATTTGACTCAAACCCTCACCGCCAAATTAACTCAAGAGTTGGCTACCGATCTCAATTTGAAAGATACCCGGGAAACCAAAGCGGTGCCGGTCGGTCCGCCCGAAACCACTCAGGCCGATTATAGTGCCGAGGTTGGTGCAGCTGCCGATCAGCTGCAATTGGATCTTAGTCTGAGCCAACCGATTTACACTTTTCAGTTGGCCGATTTGCTTCTCCTGGCTCAAGCTACCGCCCCGGCGGCTCCGTCCGGTTATGTGTTAATCCCGGATTTAACGACGGTCACCGTCAATCAAGCTGATATTGATGATCAAGGTATCGCCTCAGTTGAAGCCACCCTTGGCTATAAATATCAACCGGTGCTGGATTCGTCCCGGGTCATCGCCGCCATCAAGGGCAAGCATCCTTCCCAAGCCCAAGCTGAGTTTCGCAGTCTGCCTGGTTTCTTGCGCGCTGAATCGACTATTAAACCTAATCTGCCTTTTGGCTTAAGCGCTTATCCTATCCCCGCCGCTAACTTTAGTCTGACCGTTACCACTCAAACTCAATAAATTTATGCCCCTGGTTCGTTACCTCAAAGCTCCGGTTGTCCCCCGCTTACCCCCGCCGCCGCCCCGCCCAGTCGAACTCCCCAGTCGGAGTCACCCCCATCATCTGGCTCGCTTACTGCCGCCGGCGCTCATCACTCTCGGTAGTTTGCTGGTGACCACTGCCGTCTGGCCGATTGTCCAGTATCAACTTATTTTGCGCCATCAATGGCAACCGGTCACTTTCGTTTCTCCCGTTCCCTTGACTGAACTGGGCAGTCTGCCCCAAACTTACCCAGTGGCTTATCCGCCCACGCCCCAAGTGGCTGGTCTCAGCGCCCAAGGCAGTGAACCGTCCCTCTTTGATGCCAAAACTTGGTTTCCCGAAGCCGACTTTAGCCCAGGTCCCAAACCCATCACTACTTATACGCTTAATATCCCTGAATTAGACATTGACTCGGCTCAAGTCGTCATCGACGGCCGGGACTTATCCCAAAGTTTAATCCACTTTCCCAACACCGCCTTACCCGGCCAATCTGGCACGGCTGTCATTTTCGGGCATTCGGTTTTAAGGCAGTTTTACAATCCTGTAGTCACCAATAAACAGCGTTATTTATCCATTTTCTCTAAAATCATGACCTTAAAAAATGACGACTTAATCTATCTGGATTACCACGGCACTCGTTATACCTACCAAGTCAAAGACAAAGTCGAGGTCAAACCCGAAGACGTCTTTATTTTGGAACAACGCTACGCCTTTAATGAGCTGAAATTGATCACCTGTGTCCCCGAAGGTACTTACCTCAGACGGGGGGTGGTTATTGCCCGCCTCCTCCAAGCTAGCCCCCTATGAATCTGGCTCGTTTCCCCGCCCGCCGTTGTTTTACTGCCACCGGTTTTTGCCTTTACAATCACAAAATATTATTAGTAAAACATCAAAAACTGAAAATTTGGTTGGCTCCCGGCGGTCACCTCGACGTTAATGAACTCCCCCACCAGGCCGCTGTCCGGGAAGTATTTGAAGAAACCGGCCTCAAAGTCAAAGCCGTTAGCGCCTCTCCGTTGTTGCCAACCAGCGCCAGTCAAAACTTACCCCTTCCCTTTTCCCTTAATCTTCACTGGATTTCTCCAGCGAATTATCGCCTCCGCTTAGCCAGCCCGGATCCTCACCGGCCTCATCGCACTTCAACCTGGCCGCTCGGTTGCGAACAGCACCTCAGTTTTAATTACCTGGTTAAACCGCTGGGCTCGGTTCGCCTCCGTCCCAACCCAACCGAAACCGACGCCATTGCTTGGTTCAAGCCTCAGCAACTCACTTCACTTGATACTCTACCCGATATCCGACAAGAACTCCGGCGGGTTTTCCAATCTGGACATCACCTTTAGGAGCCTGCTATAACATAGATCTATAACATAAAAATGTGACGGGGGATTATGACTATCTTCATCATGTTGATTAGCTTAAGTGTATTTCTCTTGATCCTCTTACTTTATGCCTGGTCTAAATACAATCGCTATGTCATCTTACGCAACCAAGTCCGGACTGATTACTCCGATATTGAAGTTCAGCTCCAGCGGCGTCTGTCTTTAATTGAGAAATTAGCGGCTCTAGTCGGTGAGTATGCCAAGCATGAAAAATCGACTTTTACTGATGTTGCTAAAGCCCGGTCTGCCGTGACCTCGTCCAAAACGGCCGCTGATGCCGCCAAAGCCGACAACCTCTTAACTGACACTCTGCGATCACTTTTTGCTGTAGTTGAAGCCCACCCTCAATTAAAAGCCAGCGAAAACTACAAACTCTTGCGGGAAGATTTAAACCTGACCGAAAATGCCATTGCCGGATATCGTGAGGAGTATAACTTGTCCGCACAAAAGTATAATAATGCCATTCAAGTCTTTCCGGGTCTGCTGGTGGCTCAGGTATTTGCCTTTCACGATGCCGATTTATTCGAATTAAAGCCAAATCCAACCAAGACTTAAGCCACCCCTATATATGACCGACCACATCGTTAAACGTGCCGGTTTCCTTCTTTCTCTCCTCTTCATTTTTTGGCTGTCATCCATGTTGATGGCGGTAGCCTATGCTTACCATAGTGGGGTTTTACAATCTCAACTGATAACCCCTCTTTTGACTCGCTATCATGCCTGGCAAAATCTTCGAACCCAGCAAAATTTGGCCGAGGACCAGGGGCAACTTGTTGTACCTTCTCCCACTCCCGAATCTGATTCCGCTGGCTCAGCCTCCAGTCCTGCTACCAATCGCTCACCTTTGTCCACTTGGCGCTACGGACGTCAGCCTGCCCCCACTTATCCACCTCAGCCTACCTTTGACCTGGAGCAGTGGCGTCAAGAGACCGCTGCTAGTCAGCAACAATGGCTCAATGAACAGCAGTTGTCTGATAATTATGACCAGCGGGTGGCAGAAACAGAAGCCGAAGCTCATTCTGCTTTTGACCAGAAGGTCGCCCAAATGCAGCAGGAAACCAAGCAAAAACTTTGTGCCAGTGGTTGGACTCAATACTGTCAGTAACTACATTTAAACTTAACTGGTTTTCCCATTTTTAAATCACTTAGTTTGTCTGATGCTTTGGTATCAAAACCGAGATTTACCATGTACTAACAATTAAAAAATGGTAAACTTCTAAAAACCTACTTTTAACTTTCTTAGTCTGGACCAAGTAAATTTCCTGCTACTCTGGATTTTATATGAACATAAATGAAGTATTGTCCGATGCTGATGTCGCTCCGTTTGTTGAATGGTTTAGTGGGTTAGCATCAAGCAAATTATCCCAAGCCCAGACTCCTAAAATCAAAGAACTGATTGAGAGGAAGGTAACCCATACCTATGATGCAGTCCAAGCATTAATCGATATCTATCAAGAACAAGATGAATTGACCGGTGTCCCCCGAACTTTAGCCTTAAGTGCTGTTCTAGCTCACGATGTTGGCCGCTTTGAACAAGCCCTCAGACATGAATCTTTATCTGACTGTCAAACCGGGATTGATCATGCCCTGGTTAGTGCCATGTTGTTTATGGATTCTGATCTGCCCGTCAGTGATCTTAAAGTGTTTCTCCAGGCGATTCTTGAACACAATCATAAAAACTCAAATTCTCACTCAAAACTAAGCTGTATTCTGCGTGATACTGATAAATTGGCCAATTTAAGACAAATTATCAATTGGTTGCCAAAACTGATTGAAAATAACTCTGAACGCATTTCACCCTCAGATAAATATGTACACAATATCCGTAATCAAGAAGTCATCAGTGACCTCGGATACAGGTCTCTTCCCGACCGTGTTCTATATATTCTTAGTTGGCTAAATGATATTAATTTTATGCGGACTTGTGAACTGATCCGAACTGAAAATATCCCCCGATTATTACTTCAACTTTTTCGCCAAGTTGTCCCTGAGAACGATCCCTCTTTTAAGCCTGTTGAACAGGCTGTTAACGCCTGGATCGGTTCCCCTTTGCTGTGTCATACTGAAACTGACCGATGAAACGTTTTGAGGAAATTGTCTTATTGCTAGTACTGCTCAGTTATCTGGGTCTTTTTTCTGTCCTGCATTTCACTTCGACCACTAGTTTCATCAACGCTCAACTGCGCCCCTGCCTTTTACCATATTCGTGGGCTCGGTCTCTCTTTGCTTTAAAAGCCATTGGCGATTACCGCTTGGTTTATCTTTCCAGCCCGGAGCCGATTGCCGTTCAAGTTTGGTCCTCCGCTAATGCCCAACCCAACCCGGAATTAGACACTTGGATTACGGCCATGATCTCGGAGACTATCGGCCAAACGGCTCATCTAACCTTTCATACCCTGACCCAAACCTCACTCACCAGCCTCTCCGATTCTGAATTAAAGCAAACTTTAAAGACGACCCGCCCCTCAAATCAGTCTCAACCTCACTTACGCCTCCTTTATGTCCCCCAATCGGCCACCCTACCGACTAATGCCGGCGCCGTCCTCTCTCCCGACGCCATATTTATTTTCACTCAGACCATCAACCAGCTGTCTGAAACCGACCTGGTTCGCGCCAAAATCGAACAATCTACCATCATGCATGAATGGGGGCATTTATTGGGCCTGGACCATATTAACCAAGCCAATTGTTTGATGAACGAACGAGTCGAGGTCTTTGGCAACCGCCGCTTCCAAATCATCAATCTGCCGACGCAGTATTGTCCCGAAGAACTCTATCAACTGCGCCACTTGAATGAAATCTAAAGGCGTATAATTACTTTATGCCGGAATTCATTAGATTATCTCAATATTCATTCTTGGTCAGCTTACTCCTCATCTGGTCTTTATTTTGGAAAGGTCTGGCTCTTTGGCAAGCCGCCAATCGTCGCCATTTGACTTGGTATCTTCTGATTCTGGTTATCAATTCTTTGGGTATCTTGGAAATCGCCTACATTTTTTATCTGCACCGCTTCGATCTTAAAAGTACCGAGTTACTCAAATTTATTCACCTTCACTTCCCCAAGAAAAAGTAGTCATGGCCACGCTCCTGGGACTTGATTATGGTCAAAAACACCTTGGGGTGGCTTTAGCTCTTGGCCCCTTGGCTGAACCGCTGCAATTGCTGCCCACCGCTTCGGCTTTTCCCCAAATCATCCAATTGATTCATCAATACCAAGTGGACGCCATCGTCATTGGCTTGTCTGAAGGCCAAATGGCTCACACCACCCATCGTTTTGGGCAAGAGCTGCAGCAGGCCACCGGCTTACCCGTCTATTATCAAGATGAAACTTTAAGTTCTCAGGAAACTCGCCTGAAACTGGCTCAATCCGGCCAGAAAAAGTCGATACGTGAAGGCAAGATCGATCACCTGGTCGCCGCCGCCATCCTCCAGGACTATTTAGATTCCCTCGCCTCCCAAGCATAAGTAAGTATCCTTAGGAAAGGTGAAATAAAATTGTTAGACTGGTTGGAGTTGAATAAACCGAAAATTAAAGGAGGTGAAATATGGGTGAAGGAGATGCCCGCGTAGATAATACTCAAGACTTAATTGAACAGAAACATGCTAAGTTGCTTGAAACTGTTGAACAAGCTCCAAATGGTAACCATTCAGGATTTAACAAAACCTTCCCGTATGACCGTCGCTAGGGTGGGAAAGAACTGATGGGCTGGTTGGGTTCTACTGATGGTTTG
>MHDC01000030.1:0-7075 GCA_001803415.1 Microgenomates group bacterium RBG_16_45_19
GAACCTGAACGATTTGGCGCACAAGATGAACGAGGCAGTGGCTCAGTATCGATTCTAATCGGCGATGCTTCTTCTACCTACTCGTTCCTAGACCTCCTTCAGAAGGAGACAGAATGTCACTCAGTACAAAAATCCGCGATCAAATTATCAGCAGTTTTCGAGCTGAACTGGCCGAGCATGTACAAGTGTTGAATGATGGCCTGCTGGCTGTGGAACAGCAGCGTGTTTCTGGTGCAGAAAAAGAGGAAACCCTGGGCAACCTTTTCCGGGCTGCACACAGTTTGAAAGGTGCAGCGCGTGCGGTAGGCGTGAACGCCATCGAGCAATTAGCGCATGCCCTAGAAGACGTGCTCGGAGCTTTGCAGCACAATAAACTGGTTTCTACGCCAGTAATGTTTACTGCCTGCTACAAAGCGATTGATGCTATCCAGGCTACTCAGGTGGCCTATGAGGATGGTGAGACCACACCTCCTTCCCAGTCCCTACAGGCATTGGTGGCATTGGAAGAGTTTCGTTCAACCGCAAAAAGCATACAACCTCGTTCAGACAATACAGCGCCCAAGACCCAAGCTGAAATGCCCTCACCTTCCTCACCAGACCATTCCCTAAGCCACAAGCCTTCTCCGGACAATCCTAAGTCTCTTAACAACAACCACCTTGCAGATATTTTCGCTGACATAAAAGAAGGAGAGACCGATAGTGGCAGCACCAACCTAGTGACTGCTAGCAAACCACCAGAACCATCCAACCTGCCCACTCCACGGGAGCAGAACCCTGCTCCTCAGTTACCTGAAGCAGTCTTACCATCTGTCACCCAACCCGCTCCAGTACAGCCGCTAACCACTGACGAGACGATCCGGGTCAGTGTCGCAAAGCTGGATTCTTTGATGGCTCAGCTCAGTGAACTGTTGGTCACCAAAATCCACGCTCAGCAGCGGCTGAACCAGATGCGTCGGTCGCAGGAGCTAATGGCCGTATGGCAAAAGGAATGGGTATCTGTACGCAGCGCTTTTAGCCGGTTAACACGTCATGGGGTGAACAACGGTGCCTCAGAGGAAGAGTTCTGGGCTTCTTCTAACCGGAGAAAAGAGTTGGAAAGCCTGTTAGATTACATTGGCACCAGTCAGGAGCGGATGCGGGAGGTGAGCGCTCAGATTGACACGCTATTTCGTGAATACAACAGCGATACGCTGCAGATGGCATTGGTCATCGATGGGTTGGAGGATGAAATAAAGCGTGTGCGCATGCTCCCGCTCAATACAATCACCGGCACATTTGCCCGGATGGTCCGCGACCTTGCGCAAACCTATGGCAAGCAAGCTATCCTGGAGATTACCGGTGGTGAGGTCGAGCTAGATAAGCGCGTCCTCGAGCAGATCAAAGATCCGCTCATCCATTTGTTACGCAATGCCGTGGATCATGGTATCGAAACGCCTGGGAAACGCCTGGCATTGGGTAAGCCAGTCTGTGGCACGATCACACTGGCGGTTGAGCATTCCGGCAACGATGTCACGATATCGGTTGCCGACGATGGGGCCGGTATGGATATTGAGGCAATTCGCAGGGCAGCTCTGCGCCGAAATATACCGAATGCTGCCACATTCAGCGAAGCCGAGCTGGTCGAACTGATCTATTACACCGGATTCTCGGCCAACTCGATCATTACGGACGTTTCCGGCCGTGGTGTTGGTATGGATGTCGTCCGCAACAATATAGAAACTCTTCACGGACAGATCAACCTGGAATGGGCAGTCAACCAGGGTTCGCGCTTCATCCTGACTATCCCGACATCTCTCACTAGCTCGCGAGGCTTATTGGTACGGGTCTCTGATCAGACGTTCGCCATTCCCTTAAATGCCATCGAACGTATCCTCCAGGTTCATCCTAGCGAAGTGTCATCGGTAGGCGGTCACGACACGCTGCATTATGAAAAGAAACCATTAATGCTGGCGCACTTGGGAGATGTATTAGGGCTGCCGCGCAGTAATCAACAGCGCAACGGCAACCAGCGCATCCCGGTGGTTATTCTCTCCGCGGTTGAAAGACGCATGGCTTTTGTGGTGGATGATCTCATCAATGAGCAAGAAATGGTAATTAAGGGGCTTGGACGGCAACTCGTCCGCGTGGGGGGGATAGCTGGGGCTAGCGTGATGGGCAACGGTGAGGTCACCCTGATCCTGCAAGTCTCTGACCTGATCAAGCTGGCACTCCACAGCAACGGTCGTTCCGTACTGGAATCCAACCAAGCCACCGACTCGACCATCGTAACCCTGACCAGACCGCAGCCGCACATCCTTGTAGTGGATGACTCTATTACCACACGCACACTTGAGAAAAACATATTGGAGGCAGCCGGATATGAAGTGAAATTGGCAAACGATGGCCTAGAGGCGATAAATTTCGTCTTAGGCAGCGATTTGCCAGATCTGATCATCTCCGACATCGCCATGCCACGATTGGACGGATTTGAATTGACCAAAAGGTTAAAAGATGATGAGCGCACCGGTCGAGTCCCAGTGATCTTGGTCACCTCGCTCGACTCCCCCGAAGACAAAGCCCGTGGTATCGAGGTTGGTGCGGATGCATATATTGTCAAAAGTAGTTTCGACCAGACTAACTTGTTAGAGACCATCGAGCAGTTAATTTAGGCTTTTTCGGAAGTTCGTGAGTGGGCTATGAAAGTTTTTTAGGCGAACTCATAGCCAGTTGGAAGGTGTTTGATGAGTAGAGAAGAAGACACGAATGTTAATGGATCTAAAACCATCCTGGTCATCGAAGACAGTCCAGTCCAAGCATTTGCTATGATTCAATTACTCGAGCAGCACGGGCTGAACGTCCTATGTGCACCGGACGGATTGGCGGGCGTCGCTTTAGCCGAAAAGTCCCGCCCCGATTTAATCATTCTCGATATCCAGATGCCTGGAATGGATGGTCTGGAAACCTGTCACCTCCTCAAACAAAACCCTGCTTTCCAAGATGTTCCAGTCATCTTCCTCACCGCATATGGTGAACCCGAGAAACTACGCAAAGGGTTGAATGAAGGAGCGGTTGACTTTATTCCTAAAGATGCCTTTACTGATATTGTCCTGGTGAAAACACTACAAGAGCTTGACATGATCTTGGATGAAGTAGCTGAGGATGATAAGTAGATGAAAAAGAGGGAACGGGGAGCAATCAATATCGTGGTGATAGACGATTCGGCCGCTTCGAGGAACCTGTTGCTTGGGCTATTCCAGAGCAGCTCAGATTTACAGGTAGTAGGGACCGGCTACAATGGCATGGACGCTATCTCTTTGGTCAAACGCCTACATCCAGATGTAGTAATAATGGATATTACCATGCCTAAGTTGGATGGTCTCGAAGCGACGAAACGGATCATGCGCGAAGCGCCAACCCCTATTGTGCTTATCACTGGCAGCAAAACACCACAGAACATGGAGCTGACCTTCAAGGCGATGCGCGCTGGTGCACTGACCGTGATTAATAAGCCCAGTTTGAACGATCCTGAGACATGCAGGAATATTGTCCAAACCGTGCGCTTGATGGCAGATGTCCCAGTGATCCACCACTGGAGAACCCGCGAGGAGTCGGGCAAGTCGTCCAATACACCGATAAACCAGGAGTTGCTTGAATCATTGGACTTTCTGATGAACGAACGCTTGTCTGATATCAAAGTTGTAGGCATCGCTGCCTCAACTGGCGGGCCGTCAGCGCTGGCGACGGTTTTGGGTGGACTTCCCAAAGAATTTCCGCTGCCCATACTGGCTGTACAGCATATCACCGAAGGCTTTGCTGGTGGTCTGGCGACTTGGTTAAGCAAACAAATTCATCTTGAAGTCAGGATAGCCGTCCATGGTGAAAAACTGCGATCTGGCGTGCTTTACTTGGCTCCGGATGATTACCACTTACAGGTTGGTACCCTCGGTATCATCGAGCTATCCAAGGATCTACCATATAAAGGACTACGCCCATCAGCCAATAATCTGTTTAACTCGCTTGCGCGGATTTATGGTCATCATGCCATGGGAATTGTCCTGACTGGAATGGGTGACGACGGCGCCCTAGGAGCTGCTGCTCTGTATAATTCCAGAGGTATCATCATTGCTCAAGACGAGCAAAGCAGCGTGGTTTATGGCATGCCACGCGAAGTAAAAGTGCGAAATACTGCAAATCAAGTTCTCGACCTGGGGCAAATTGCAGGTATACTTAATCGTTTCACGCATCCCAGCGGTAGCCCCGCCTAGGCAGAGCATTCGGGGAAACTAATTATGTTGGCACAACAAATACTCAACATCCACAATACACACGACATCATCAATACCCGCATGCAGGTGCGTGAGGCAGCACGAAATGTAGGTATGGATCTTGGCGACCAGGCACGTATCTCGCTGGCGACTTCATCCCTGATGGAAGGGCTTGGATTAGGACAAGATTCAAGCTCCAGTTCAATTGCCATCGAGTACCTGAGCGAAGAACAAAATAAGGGCTTGAGGGTGGTCTGTACCTTCCTAGATCCCAAGGAAAACAGACTAGTAGGCACAGCGGCAGGAAATATCGGTTGGATGGTGGATGATATAGCAATTCACTACCTCGCTAATGAGCAGGTAGAAATAATTCTGACAAAATGGGTTGTGAGGAGATAGTCATGACCAATCAATATGATGTAATTTCAAAAGTAGCATTGGTGGTCGAAGATAGTCCTACTCAGGCGACACACCTGCAGGCCATACTAGAGCAAGAGGGTATCCAGGTAATCTGCGCGATCAATGGCCGTATGGGGCTGCGAATGGCTCACCAATTGCATCCATCTGTAATAATTCTTGATATTCAAATGCCAGAGGTAAACGGCTTTGAAGTATGCAAAATGTTGAAGGCATCGGCCGATGTGGCGGAAATCCCCATTATCCTCTTCACCCGGTGGGATGCATCAGAAGCCGTTCAACTTGGATTAGAATATGGAGCCATTGATTACATCCCCAAAGACGCCTTTGCCGATGCCGTGTTAATAGAAACGCTACGTCAAATGGGGATTGTTAAACCTGAGAACTGAATCAGAGAGATATTTCAATGACCAGATGGGCAAGGCTGTGAGGTATTAATAGGTAAATCGAATATCTCCGCTAGCAATCAGGCTTACAGATCGAACCGCAAGTTGTCGAGGTACTAATAAAATTGCTCTTATGGTTACACCACCTTCGCTAATTCCATCCAGTCCAATTCGCGTCCTGATCGTGGATGATTCCCCCTCGATTCGCACAATCCTTAATTTGATGTTGAGTGATTTGCCCGATATCCAGGTGGTTGGAAACGCTGTCCATGGTGCAGAGGCAGTTCGCATGACATTGCGTCTTAAGCCGGACTTGATCACGATGGACATCCGCATGCCGGTAATGGATGGGCTGGAGGCTACTAACCAAATTATGCGGGTACATCCAACACCGATCATCGTGGTGGCGAACAGTGTCTATGAAGCGGACTATAATATTGCTTTCAAGGCTCTTGAAGCTGGCGCTCTAACGGTGATCGAGAAGCCGTATGGTCTGCTAACGAAGAATTACGACGTGGTACGGGATCAATTGATAAGCACTGTCCGTACGATGGCGGGCATCAAAGTGCTTTCTCGTAATAAAGCGGCCTTTTCTGCTAATAATATTGGACCGATGACCGCTATGCTATATTCATTATTCACTCACCGTGTACGCGTGGTGGCAATCGCAGCCTCCACAGGGGGGCCACCGGTTTTGAAATATATTTTTGACAATCTCCCTGGTGATTTTTCGATACCAATTGTGGTAGTACAGCACGTTCTGGATGCTTTTGCACAAGGGATGGCCGATTGGCTTAACAGCACTAGTCCTTTATCCATTACAACCGCTTTTGATCAAGATCGTCTAATTTCCGGTAAGGTGTATCTTGCACCGGGAGGAAATCACCTGACCGTAGCTCCTGGGGGTATACTACGCCTGGTCTCATCTCCACCTGTTCGAGGTCATCGCCCTTCCGCCAATCTATTGTACGAATCGGTCGCAAAAACATTTGGCAAGGATGCTATTGGCATAATTCTGACCGGAATGGGCGAGGATGGCGTCGAGGGGTTACAAACACTTGGTAAAACAGGTGCTCACATAATCGCCCAGAGTGAAGAAAGTTCTGTTGTATTTGGCATGCCCAAAGTGGCGATCGAGTCGGGTACAGTAGATGAAATACTCTCTCCAGCAGAGATTGTGACACGGCTGATTAAGCTACATACTCACTCTCTGTCTGTTAACAAATAAACGTTGACTATCCATCCCTACGCGCTTCTCGATAACCCTGTGGAGAAATTCCGTTTCGTTTGCTGAACACCCTGCTGAAATAAGCTTGATCATTGAATCCAACTGCACGAGAAATTGCCCCAATACTCTGCGTCGTAGTGCGCAGTAATGTTTGTGCCTGTAAGACGCGGTACCGGTTGAGGTAATCCCACGGAGCGATACCAAGTTCGCGATTGAAAACACGACTGAGATAATCTTCACTTACCCCAATTGCCTGGGCGATTTCCCATCGCGAGAGTGAACGAGAATAATTTTGATGAAAATAAGCAACAGTTTGCTTAACTAACGCACTGGTATGGGATGGTAGCTTGTCAGAACCAAACAAAGCACGATTTAGAACAGCGATCGTTTCAGCTTCTGTCCATACTCCTTTACTCTGGAATATAACTCTGGCATGATTTTCCAGGCGCTTAACATCATCTAAGGTAAGCGATTTATTACTCAACACAACCACCGGCGCCTGGGAAAGCTGTGGATCTGTACGCATATGGTCAAGCACATCAGCACCACTCAAACCGGGCATCACGAGATCAAGCAATACCAGCGAAGGAACTTCCTGTTCCATCAATACTAGAGCACGCTCCCCATTTTCCGCTTCAAGAATTCTGCAACCGGGTAGTCCATGCTCTACTAGGGAACGAAGGGAAAAACGCGCTTCGGTTTCATCATCCACAATCAATATCATACCGGACAAATCTGGCGGACATAGGGCGTTGATTGTGTCAATTAAGTTTTGCCTGCCTGGGTGTTTGGATACAAAA
>MHDC01000030.1:7100-7446 GCA_001803415.1 Microgenomates group bacterium RBG_16_45_19
TTGCATCATCGCCGCCTAGTTGTTGCCCAAATAAGATGAATGGTGATTGGCTAAGTGTTAGGTGATGGCGTAAGCGGCGCACAAGGTTCCAATCACCAGGTCGGGCGCCAATAAGATCCCAAGCAACGGCTTGCGGTTGTGTATTTACTAGCACAGCTTCTACTTCACTCAGATTTAAAACATAAGCAATTTGCAGATTTTGTCTTTGGCAAATTGACTGTATCACCGCTCCTGGTCTATCAGACGATGAGATTAAAAGCAATATCGGCTGGGCATTACTGCTGTCGAATTGACTATGGTCGAGTGCTGGAGCGAATATCATCGGCCTCGACCGCATCAGTAGTGA
>MHDC01000031.1 GCA_001803415.1 Microgenomates group bacterium RBG_16_45_19
AATCTTTGAAGTTAGGAGGGACGCCAGTTGAAATTGAAAACTGAAGAGACGGCCAAAGAGAATTCCATTGATATTACCGCCAGAATCGGCTCAGGGACTCAAATTAGCAAGTACACGGTCATAAGGGAAAAAGTGATTATTGGCGACAATTGCCAGATTGGCAACCAGGTGGTTATACACCCGGGGACTCAAATCGGGGATAATGTCAGAATTGATGATCACACCGTGATTGGAAAGTTACCTATGAAGGCAAGGAATTCAGCCACCACCTCAGATAAGATTCTTTCCCCGGCTGTGATTGGCTCAGATTGTTTGATTGGGACTAATGTCGTCATTTACGCCGGAGCAACTTTAGGGAAGGGGATTCTGGTGGCCGACTTGGCAACTATCCGGGAGGATGTCACTGTCGGAGACTACACCATAGTGGGCAGGGGAGTGGCGATTGAAAATTTCTGCAAGATTGGCAGCTACTGTAAGTTGGAGACCAACGCCTATATTACCGCCTACTCAAACTTGGAAGACCGAGTGTTCATATCTCCTGGGGTAGTTACCTCCAACGACAACTTCGTAGGTCGCACGAAAGAAAGATTTAAGTACTTTAAAGGAGTGACAGTCAAAAAGGGTGGCAGGATTGGAGCCAATTCGACCATTTTACCCGGCAAAGTCATCGGAGAAGATACCTTGGTGGCTGCAGGTTCGGTTGTTTCGAAAGACACTCCTGCCGGAAAAATCGTCAAAGGGCATCCGGCCAAGGAGTGGAAGGATGTGCCGCCGGAGCAGTTATTAGAAAACCAATAGCTAAGAGTAAAATAATGAAAGTCCCATTTCTGGATTTGAAACGGCAGTACGCCTCCATTGAAAAAGATATAGATGAGGCGATTGCCGATGTTCTCAGTCATACCCAGTTCATTCTAGGCCCAGAGGTCAAGCAATTCGAAGAGAACTTAGCCAAATACTGCGGCACTAGGTACGCGGTCGGTTGCGCATCGGGAACGGATGCTCTGCTCTTGTCTCTGCGTGCCTGCGGAGTGGGCCCGGGGGATGAAGTCATCACCACTACTTTCTCATTTTTTGCCACGGCCGGGGTTATATCCCGTCTGGGGGCGACTCCGATTTTCCTCGACATTCAACCGGACAATTACAACCTCGATGTCCGTCAAATAGAGAAAAAGATTTCCAAAAATACCAAAGTCATTATGCCGGTGCATCTGTTCGGCTTATGCGCGGATATGGATGAGATTTTGTCCCTGGCAAAGAAACACAATCTTAAGGTCATTGAAGATGCTGCCCAGGCGATAGGGTCGGTGTACAAGGGCAAAAAGGCAGGTACCTTAGGAGATTTAGGATGCTTCTCATTCTTCCCCAGTAAGAATTTAGGAGCTTATGGGGACGCCGGGGCAGTTGTCACTAATGACGAAGAGTCGGCCGATAAAGTCCGCATGCTGAGAGTACACGGCTCGCGCCAGAAATATTATCATGAAATGGTAGGCTACAACAGCCGTCTGGATACTTTTCAGGCGGCCATTTTGGACGCTAAGCTCAAGTATTTGGACCAGTGGACCAAGAAGAGAAGAGAGTACGCCGACTATTACAATCGAGCTTTCGCTGGTCTGCCGATTCAGCTCCCCCATGATGAAAAGGATAAGTACCACATCTTTCACCAGTACACCCTCTCGGTCCCCAAGCGCGACCAGTTCAAGGAGTATTTCAAGCAAAAGGAGATAGGCTGCGACACTTATTATCCCTTACCCCTCCACCAGCAGGAGTGTTATAGGGAATTAGCTCAAAGGAATGGATCTCTTCCGGTTGCCGAAAAAAAGGCCGGGGAAGTGGTCTCTCTGCCCATTTTCCCGGAATTGACTCAAAATGAGTTGAATTACATTGCCGAAAGTGTGACCTACTTCTTCAAGCAATGAAAATTGCTTCCGTCGTGGGGGCCAGGCCTCAGTTTATCAAGTTAGCTCCTTTATCCCGTCAAATTCGCAAAAGACACACGGAAGTCATCATCCACACCGGACAGCACTACCATGACGAACTTTCGGAAATTTTCTTCCGGGAACTGAAAATCCCCAGGCCGGATTACAACTTGGAAGTCGGCTCGGCGGAACAGGGGAGACAGACCGCTGAAATGTTAATTAAATTAGAAGAAGTGCTCCAGTTTGAACAACCGGACTGGGTACTGGTGTTCGGCGATACAAACTCCACTTTGGCCGGAGCCTTGGCTGCCTCCAAGTTACACCTGCCTTTAGCCCACATCGAAGCCGGAATGAGAAGCTACAATAATTCCATGCCGGAAGAGACCAATCGCAAGGTGGCTGATCATCTGTCACAGCTGCTTTTCTGTACCGGCCAGAACCCGGTCTCAAATTTGAAGAAGGAAGGAATAATCAAGGAAGTCCATTTAGTGGGGGATTTGATGTTGGAGGCGCTGGGGGAAAATGTGCGCATAGCCCGGCAGAAATCGAGCATTCTGCAGAAGCTGAGACTATCCAGGAATAACTATTACTTAGTACCATCCACAGGACAGAGAATACAGATACCAGAGAGCGGCTGACAGAATTGGCCAATTTCCTGCAGAAATTGGATAAAAAAACTGTATTTCCACTTCATCCCCGCACCAGAAAGTATTTGCGGCAGCATGGCTTGTGGAGTAAATTGAGCAGGACAAAAGATTTGGTGTTGCTGGAACCGGTGGGATATCTTGATATGTTAGTTCTGGAAAAGAATGCCGCCATGGTTTTGACTGATTCCGGAGGTGTGCAGAGGGAGGCCTATTTCTTTGGTACACCATGCGTTGTTTTACGGGAAGAGACTGAATGGGCTGAGATGCTGGGTAGGAACTTCCGATTAGCTAAGAACTTCGCCGACCTGAAACTCCCTAAAGTATTCCCTCGATCTAGAAAGAAGGTCTCGAATCCAGCCCGGGTGAGCCAAAGAATCATCTCTATCTTAGAGCGTGAGTCTGTATCAGGAAAAAGATAGGCAGTACTTCTCCTGGGCCAGGACCGAGCTTATCAATCTGGTTGAGGGGAGGGATAATATCATCCTAGAAATCGGCTGCGGGGAAGGGGAGACTGGTTTGGAGCTCAAAAAACAGGGGAAAGCCAAAGAAGTGGTAGGTATCGAGCTGGTGCCAAAAGCGGCGGCAGAAGCGGCTAAGAAGCTGGATAAAGTCATCAGCGGGGACATCGAAAAGATTGACTTACCTTTCCCGGAAGAATACTTTGACTATATTATCGCCGGTGACGTGCTGGAGCATCTCTATGACCCGTGGGAGTGTCTGAAAAAGCTGAGGAAATATTTGAAGCCGGGCGGGTGGGTGGTGGCGTCGATACCGAATATTGCTCACTGGAGGGTGCTGAAGGATCTGATACTCAAAGATAAATGGGAGTATGTTCAGGCGGGGACTTTGGACAGGACTCATTTGAGGTTTTTTACTAAGAAGGGGATTAAGGAGTTGTTCGTGAGGAGTGGATTTGAGGTTATTCATCTGAGTAAAGTCCCTTCAGCGCGGGTGGCGGCCAGGTTGGTCGATAAATTAACCTTGAGGATGTTGGAGAGGTTTTTGGCGTTTCAGTATCTGGTTTGTGCAAGGAAGTATGCTAGCCACTGAAACCCATCCTCAAACTAGAATTAATACTTCTTTTCTCATTACTGCTATACTATTCCAAATTGCAGTAATTGTCTCTATAACATTTTTCTCCACTGACCCGAATTCCATCTACTTAGTTATCCCCGCTGCCACTGTACTAATCCTCCTGTTATTTAATGTAAAGCTTTCAATCTACATGTTAATCGCCACGCTCTTTCTCAACATTTTCATATTTGAAAACAGCGGGCTCAAGATCGCTGATGCAATGCTAATCTTACTTATATGCTCCTTTCTGCTCTATGGGCTAATAAGTGGGAGTATACGACTATACAGAACCCAATTAGACACCGCGGTCATTGCATTTCTGTCAGTGCTTGGCCTTTCTTTATTTAAAGTTGTGGACATTTCCTTGGGGGTGAAAAGCTTCTTGAGGCATGTAGAGCTCTTTGCTCTTTTTTACATAATTGTTAGCCTTCTGCAGAAATCAGAAATCAAGAAAGTTCTGACCTTTTATCTAATTCTTGTATTAATCAACTCTCTGATAAGCATTTCTCAATTCCTCCAATCCGGAGGCCGGGATAGAACGTTCGGACTAGCTGGGATTCCGTTCGCGGATCTTCTGATTCCTGCAATCGTCATTGCATACATTCTCATTATATTTCAGAATGCCGGTTTCAACAGGAGATTGCTAATCATATCATTTCTCATACTAATAGCTGCTCTCTATGCTACCGGTACAAGAGGTGCATTCCTTAGTTTAGTTCTAACGTTACTGGCAATGAACATTTACTTGTATAGGAGGAGGTTTACAGACTCGATCAGGAGAGTTTTTAAGCGTAGCGTGGGGCTCATGTTGGTTGGTGCCGCAACAATAGCAATATTACTTCAAATCAGTGGAAAGCCCATGTTCAGATTTCACGGTTTTCAGTCCACTTATCAAGGAGGAGTGGAAACAATAGAATTACGGTTAATACTCTGGAAGACAGCTTGGGACTCTTTTTGGGAAAACCCTATGTTGGGCATTGGGATAGGACAATTCACGAAAATTGAATCTGTCTTTCCTTCGTTTAAGAAAAATCCGCTATATCAATTTCTAAGTGGATCTGATCCGCACCTAATTTTGCTGTCGTACCTTTCTGCTGCAGGTTTAATCGGGTTGATGGCATTGCTTTACTTTTACTACAGGATAATTAGAACAGCATGGATTAATTTTAAAGAATCATCGATTGAGGATGACCTGAAAATATCTCTCGTACTTCTAACTATAATGAGTTTTGTGGTTATTTCCTCTTTATATGCTGGTGCCTGGTTTTGGAGTGTCAACGGAATGGAGTTTATGTTATTTCTAGGATTATCTGTCGTACAAAGCAAACAAACGTTCTGAATGGCCGAAAGTATAGCAGTAGTAATTGTAAACTATAATTCCACGTGGTATGTTTTGAAGAATCTGGAATCCCTTTATAGTCAACCTTCAACTATACTGTATAGTGTAACCGTTGTAGACAATAACTCTACTAGAAATAATGTTGATGAGATTGTGACGAGATTTCCCTCGGTACACTTACTGAAGAATTCCGACAATCTCGGATTTGCTGAAGGTAATAATATTGTATTGAGAGGGGTAACACAGGAATTTGCTCTCTTGCTTAATCCGGATTTACTTATTAGCGCTGAATCCATTGAAAAAATGGTGATCGCCTTGAGAAGTAATCATCAGTTAGCGGGAGTTAGTGTGCAGCTGTTAAGCGCGGATGGCAGTCTGCAAAAAGTGGCATTCAATTATCCCACATTAATTGGGGAATTTCTGAATGCACTCAATTTAGAAAAGATTGTACTGGAAAAGGGACGTTATCACGGTTTTGAAATTGACGGACTCGGAGTGGTAAGAGACGTACATTGGTTATCCGGTTCCTGCTGTCTTTACAGGATGAAGGCTTTGCGTGAAGTAGACTTTTTTGACGGAGGTTTCTTTCTGTTTTCAGAGGATCTTGACCTTGGTTATAGGATTCACCAGGCAGGCTGGAAACTGTGGCAGTTACTTGACGTATCAGCTACTCATTTAGGCGGCAAGAGTTCTGCCGGAGACCATTATAAGACTATAATTAGTAGACATCACGGCAGGTACCGATTCTTAAGAAAACACTATCCAAGAACAAAATTGTTCATTTTTTGTGCTCTTTATGAAGTTACTTTAATAGCAAAATTGATCGTTGGGTTAAGCAAATGGACTTTTGCCTGGCTGTCCCTAAGACTTGCTCACGAAAACACAGATAGAATTAGATTAATAAATGATCAGATCAGTAGGAATAGAGCTTACTGGTACGTCCTAAGGATTCTCTTGGTCCCAAGTTCTGCGGAAGTTAAGCTACAAAATGCAGTCGAACAAGTACGCCAATGATTAGGCTAGACGAGCAGTTACGTTGAGAGGAATTCGAATACTGCACTTAATCACGGAGCTGGAGATCGGAGGGGCAGAACTTCAGCTTTTGAACCTGCTCAGACACGCTAACCGGCAAAAGATCTGGGTAGGGGTTGCTTTTATAAGCGGTCGTGGCACCCTTCGGGACGAGTTTGAAAGGTTAGGAATACCCCTGTTTGATCTGACGACAAATCATAGATTTTCATGGAAGGTCGTTTACAAACTCGTAAAGCTTCTGAGAAAGGAAAGAATACAAGTTCTTCATACTCATTTGGTTCACGCTTCGCTCTTGGGTCGTGCGGTAAAGCTATTTACTGGAATCAGATGCGTAGTGTCTACCAGGCATTTCGGTTATGACTTTAAAGAGAACAGCCCGATTTACTCTTTGGAGCGATACACGGCGGGCATGGATAGGGTTATTATAGCAGTTTCGCAGGCAGCCAAGAACCACTTGCTTAAGTCTAGGCCTGGAATAGCAAATAGAATTCGAGTGATCCCGAACGGAATTGAAATTCCAGATACATGTTACAATGGTGCTATGGATGCCGGTTTGGCTTCACCTTTGAAGATAGTCTCGGTAGGGAGGCTCCATATGATTAAGGGACACGATATATTGATCAAGGCTCTTGATATAGCCAGGGAACAGTTGAAAGACTTTAAAGCTCACATTATTGGAGAAGGACCAGAGAAGACAAATCTACAAAAGCTCATCAATGATCTACGGTTAGAGGACAGAATATTATTGACAGGACAGCTTACTAACGAGCATACGCTGAAAGCAGTTCGGCAGTGTCATTTATATGTCCAGTCATCTCATTGGGAATCATTTGGTTTATCCATACTGGAAGCCATGTCTTTGGGTAAAGCGGTAATTGCTACACGAGTGGGGGGGATACCTGAGATCATAGAAGACGGAGTGACAGGCTATCTTGTTCCAGCAAATAATCCAGCAGCATTGGCAAAAGCACTAATAAATCTGTCCAGTGACGCGACGCTGACGAGGAGATTCGGTGAAAGAGCCAAAACGAAGGTCGAAAAAGATTTTGCAATTCAAGAAACTGCAAGGAAAGTCGAGGCGATATATTTTGCAAGTTCCCAAACAAATGAACGCGTTAAAACAGAGGACCCTTGCAAAACTAGAATATTCTTTTCAGTAACTCGTCTTAATATAGGCGGGGTAGCTCCTCACGTACTCTTGCTTGCCTCTGCCCTGGATCCCCGAGAATTCGATGTCAATGTGCTAACTGGTCCGGTACCCTCAGGGGAGGGAAGTATGGAGCAACTGGCAAAACAAAAAGGGGTTAAGTTGATAAGAATCCCCGACTTACAGAGGAACATATCCCTGGTCCGAGACGCCAAAGCCTTCTGGAGGATCTATCGACTGATCAGAATCCATAAACCAGATATCATTCACACTCATCTATCCAAGGCTGGGTTTGTGGGCAGATTAGCCGCTAAAATGGCTGGTGTTCCGGTAATAGTTCACACATTTCATGGGCATATATTTGACGGGTTTTTTTCTGGCTTCAAGTCTAGATTTTTCTTGATACTTGAGAGACGATTGGCTGCTATCTCGACCAGTTTAGTAGCTGTAAACAAGATAGTTCAATCTGACTTAATGAGGCTAAAGATTGGCATGGACAGATGCACGGTAATAGAAAACGGTTTTGAACTCCAGAGGATAGTTCAGATTGAAAGACATAAGGGCGATTTCAGAAGAGAATTCGGCCTAGACCGGAATGATATTTTGGTAGGGACTGTAGCTAGGTTTGTCCCTCTAAAAGGGCTTTCGTATCTTCTGGAGGCGTCCGCAGACTTTTTACAGGCTTCTCCGAGACTTCGTCTGATATTAGTGGGAGATGGGGAGCAAAGAGACGAACTTAGACATCGGGCAATATCTCTTGGAATTCAGGAACGGGTTATCTTCACAGGTTTCAGGAAGGATATGGAGAACGTATACTCTGATCTGGATATCCTGGTACTACCCTCCTTGACGGAAGGGCTGCCAACAGTCGTTATAGAGGCTCTCAGCGCGGGACTGCCGATCGTGGCGACCAGAGTCGGTGCAGTTCCGGACCTAGTCACTCCTGAAACAGGAATTATTGTCAACCCACGAGACAGCCAGGCTCTTTCCAGAGCTGTGCAAGAAATGGTCACTCGTTTGCCTCAGAATGGCGATGCACAAACTCGGCAGAAATACGCCGAGAGATTTGGTGCCAAGAGGTTCATAGAGGAGACTGAAGAGCTTTACAATCGGCTTGTCTCAAGAATGGGAAAGAATCCTAGCTGAGAATTTCCCTGAGTGATAATATGCTGAACGCCTTCACCGTTGACTTAGAAGACTGGTACCAGGGCCTGGAGATACCGGACTCGGCCTGGCAGGGGTATGAGAGCAGAATCGAGTACTCAACCAACCTGTTGCTTGACCTGTTAGATAAGCACCGAGTTAAGGCCACTTTTTTCATTCTGGGTCCGATTGCGGAGAAGTTTCCGGACCTGGTTAAACGTATTTCCAGGCAGGGTCATGAAATTGGTTCCCACGCCTACTCGCACCAGTTCCTCTATCGGCTTTCTCCAGAGCAGCTAAGACAAGAGCTAATTCGAAGCAAATGCTTACTTGAGGATATAACCGGAAAAAAGGTCACCAGCTTCAGAGCTCCATTTTTCTCCATAACCAAAGATTCACTGTGGGCTTTGGAAATTCTATCACGAGAAGGCTTTCAGTATGATTCCAGCATCTTCCCGGTGCACAATTACCGCTACGGCATCCCTAAAGCTCCAAAGGTCCCCTTTCAATTCCGCCTCAATGGTGCCGGACAGATAATCGAATTCCCCATATCTACAGTGAAGTTTGGCACCGCAAGTCTGCCTTTTTCCGGGGGAGCGTATTTTCGACTTTTTCCCTATGGCTTCACCAGATTCTGCTTCCGGAAACTGAATAATGACCAGATTCCCGTGGTCTTCTACATCCATCCCTGGGAACTGGACCCAGAACATCCCCGGATTAAATTACCGAGAAGGATCAGCCTGACCCATTACGCCAATCTGAAAAGTACCAAGAAAAAGCTTGATAAGTTGCTGCAGGAGTTTAGATTTACAAGTCTTGAAGAAGTATTACGAAATGAAACCCAAGGTCCAACGCTATTTCCAGAAGACCTCGCAAAACTTTGACGCCATCTATGCTTCCGAAAAAAGCCTTTACCAGAGGCTGGCGGATCTGCTTTTTCATGGTGTCATTGAGCAAAGGTTTAAGGCTGCCTTTGCGGAATTGGGGGACTTACGGGGCAAGACTCTTTTGGACGTAGGCTGCGGCTCAGGTCGTTACATGCTCGAGGCGGCTAGAAGGGGAGCCAATAGAGTGGTCGGGCTCGATTTCTCACAAAATATGCTGGATTTGGCTCAACGGCACCTAAAGCACGAAGGCTACGATAAATCATCACAGCTAATAAACAGAGATTTCCTGGAATTCCAGGACCAGAATAGGTACAATTTCGCTCTGGCTATTGGGTTTTTTGACTATGTTGCCAAGCCGGAGAACTATCTTATTAAAATGAGACAGCTGACAACCGAAAAGATAATAGCCAGTTTCCCCAAGAAATGGACTTTTAGAACTTTAATTCGCTGGGTGAGGCTTAGTGTGGCTGGATGCCCAGTCTACTTCTACGATAGGAAAAGACTGACAAAGCTCTTCAAAGACACAGGGCTGGACTCCTATGAAATAATCAACTTATCTCGGGATTACTTGGTGGTAATAAGAATGGAGAGAAATACAAACTAAGATTATGCGAAATCTAATCACCGGCGGCGCCGGCTTCATCGGCTCCCATCTGGCAGAAAGGCTTCTGTCCCGGGGAGACGAAGTCTACGTCATCGACAACCTCTCCACCGGCAAGTTAGAGAACATCGCTCACCTGCGCAGGAACCCGAACTTCCATTTCACTCTGGGGAGCATTTCGGAAGAACATCTCCTGCACCCCTTAGTGGAAAAATGCGACATCGTCTACCACCTGGCTGCGGCGGTGGGGGTGCGGTTAATTATCGAAAAACCTGTGGAGACTATTGAGACCAATATTTTAGGCACCGAGATGGTCCTTAAAGTATCCAACCAGTACAAAAAGAAGGTCATCATCGCCTCCACCTCTGAAGTCTACGGCAAGACCTCCAAAGTCCCTTTCCGGGAAGATGATGATTCGGTCTACGGTCCCACCACCAAGAGCCGTTGGAGCTATGCCTGCTCCAAGGCCATCGACGAGTTTCTGGCTTTGGCCTATTTTCACGAGAAGAAGCTGCCGATAGTTATATTGCGGCTGTTTAACACCATAGGACCGCGCCAAACCGGGAAGTATGGCATGGTAGTTCCGACTTTCGTGCAGCAGGCGCTCTTGAATCATCCCATCACCGTATTCGGGGACGGGAGTCAAAAGCGGAGTTTCACCTACGTGGACGACGTGGTCACCTTAACTATTCTGTTGGCGGAAGACTCCAAGGCGGAAGGGGAAGTCTTCAATATAGGTAACGGCTCGGAGATTACCATCAAGGAACTGGCCCATCAGGTTAAAAAGATGACCAACAGTCAATCCGATGTAGTTTTAGTTCCCTATGACCAGGCCTATGAGAGAGGCTTTGAGGACATGCAGCGCAGGGTGCCGGACATCAGCAAGGTGGATAAATACACCGGATTTCATCCCCGGACGACATTGCCGGAGAGCCTGCAGAAAATTATTGAATACCACCGGCAGTAATTGTATATTGGGTTGATTATGGCAAGTCAGCTTTGGCTGTTTGGGGTTTCGATTCTCTTGGTTTTGTTCTTGATTCCATTTGCTATCCGCACCGCCCGGGGTCTGAATTTCCTGGACTATCCTTTAGGACACAAATCCCACCGCCAGCCCACCCCGCTTTTAGGCGGTGTAACCATCTTTGTGGCTCTCAGCATCAGCCTAGTGGTTGCCCTGGCCCTGGGATGGCTAGAATTCTCCAAGATTCTGCTCGGTTATTACCTCTGCAGCCTGGTTATTGTGTTAATCGGATTGATAGATGACAGATGGGGGTTATCTCCGGCCAGAAAATTCTTTGGTCAGCTGGCCACGGCGCTTTTATTCTTAAGCTTCTACGACCCCAGCTTGACCAGTTTGGGCTTCCCCTTGGGCTTTTTTCTAGTCCTGTTCTGGATAGTGGGGTTAATCAATGCCCTCAATTTTCTGGACAACATGGACGGCCTCTGTTCCGGAATTACCCTGGTTGCCAGTCTAAGCTTCGCGGTTTTAGCTTTATTGGAGGGGCAGGTTCTACTCTTGGTCATCAGCCTGTCTCTGGCAGGCGGTTTTTTGGCTTTCTTAAAGTTCAACCTAAGCCCTGCCAGGATTTTTTTGGGAGACGCAGGGAGCATGTTGAGTGGTTTTTCTCTGGCGGTAATGGGGCTTTTGTTCGTCTCTGAAATCCGAACCCAGTACGCCATCCTGGCTCCTCTTTTAATCTTAAGCTATCCGATCTTTGATATTTCCTTCGTTACTTTTACCCGGTTCAAACAGGGAAAGAAGTTTTACCAGGGGGGACAGGACCACTCCTCCCACCGGCTGGTATTTTTGGGGATGAATGCCAAAAGGGCTGTGGGGGGGATTCTAGGAATTTCCATTATCCTGGCAGCCAGCGGGATTTTGACCTTTTATTTCTTCAATTCCCCGGTCAAGATCTTAATCCCCCTGACCCTTACCTTTGCTCTGACCCTGTTCGGCATACATCTGCACCGTAACTTTCTCAATTTCAGGGAAAAGCTGTTTCTAATAGGCCTTGATATCCTGGCGGTGAATCTGGCCTTTATGCTGCTGAACCGTTTTGGCCTTGAGTCCGTACTGGGACTTTGGAATCAGGCCGGGCTGGCAATCGACTCTTCGACCCTGGGAATTCTGTTGAATTTTTTCTGGATTAACCTCTTCGCCGTGGCCGGGTTGTATGAGTTCTATTGGGGAATGCTGGTGAAAGAAGAGCTGAAAGCCGTTTTTAAGACCGTCTTTGGGGGAGGGTTACTGCTATTCCTCTTCGGGGGCAGGCATTTTCTGGCTTCCAATCAGGGCTGGGTACTTATTACCTTGTACATCCTGTCTATTCTGGCAGGGGTGACTTTGCTGCGAACCTTGCTTATTTATCTGCAGCGGCGGCTCACCCTTACCGGCAGAATGCTTCACCCGGCCGTGATAGTGGGCACCGAGGATAGCGCCCGCCAAACCTGGGATTCCCTGCAGAGTCAATCCGGCCTGGGTCTGAATATAGTCGGATTCATTGATGAGAATCACAGTGCCCGGGGAAGAAATCTACCCACACCCATATTAGGCAAAGTCGAGGATCTGGAGGAGACCCTAAAGAAAAATCGAGTCAGAGAAGTTCTGATCGCAGTCGAACCGACGTGGCAGGGTTCACTCAAAGAGATAGTGGAAGGGGCCAGAAACATTGAGGTCAATTTCAGAGTCAAGTCCAATCTTTTGCCCCGCCTGCGGGGGTTGAAATTGGCCCCCCTGTACGGCAACAGTTTCTACAAGGTCTATCCTTCCCAGATGAGAACCTGGGAGTGGGGGATCAAGCGGATACAAGATGTAGCTTACTCTATACTGCTCTTAGTTCTGGGCATACCGTTGCTCTTCCTGCTGGCGATGAAAAGCGGGCTCTGGAAGGGAGAGTTCCCACTGGAAACCGTGACCATACTGGGAAAGAATGGAAAAACCATCAAATTGAGACAATTCAAATCCAGGTATAAGAGTGCCTCCTGGCACAAGCTGCCTCTTTTGCTAAGCGTTTTCAAAGGGGACTTGAGCCTGATTGGCCCCAGCTGGGTGAGCATAGAATCAGGAGAGGATTCTGCTCTACTGGGTCAGCTGTTTGAGGATAAACTTAAAGTCAGGCCGGGATTAATCAGGCCTTGGTTGACCGCCAATGGCGGCCAACCAGAGGTCGGCCTGGAACAAGCAGATTTGGAATACATTGAGAAGATGTCCTTCACTTCCGATTTAGCGGTCCTAGCTAAGTCAATTGCCCGCCCGATTTCAAAAGCCGTTTTCTAACTCATGCTGGATTTAAAGTTTATTCGTGAGAACAGGGATAGAATATCCGCTGCGATAAAAAATAAGCACGAGCAGTTTAGCTTGGACCAGCTTTTGCAGCTGGACGAGAAGAGAAGAGCCTTAATCTCCCAGGCCGACCAGCTCAAACAGGATCGCAACAAATCCTCGGCCCTTATACCTCAACTTAAGAAGGAAGGGAATGACCCAAAGAGAGAATTAGCCCGATTAAAGGAGCTATCCGACCGGATTTTCTACCTGGATGCCGAGCTGAGGGATCTGGAAAACGAGATTGATTACCTGCTCTTGAGAATTCCAAACGTACCTCACTCCAGTGTCCCGGTAGGAGAAGATGACTCTGCCAATGTCGTGATCAAAGAGTGGGGGAAGATACCGGAATTCGATTTTCAGCCCCGGCCCCACTGGGAAACAGGAGAAATGCTGGGAATTCTGGATTCAGCCAGGGCTGCCAAGGTCTCCGGTTCCAATTTTATTCTGTTGGTAGGAATGGGAGCAAAGCTGGAGAGGGCTTTAATCTCCTTCATGTTAGATTTGCACACCAACAAGCACGGCTACAAGGAGGTCTGGCCGCCGCACTTGGTCAGCAGACAGACCATGACAGGAACCGGACAGCTTCCCAAATTGGAAGAAGACATGTATCTCTGCCAGAAAGACGATTTATTTTTGATCCCCACTGCGGAGGTTTCGGTAACCAATATGTACCGAGAGGAAGTTCTAAAACCAGAGGATTTGCCGATTTTCTACTGCGCCTACACTCCCTGCTACCGTAGAGAGGCCGGAACCTATGGCAAGGATACCCGGGGGATGATCCGGGTTCATCAGTTTGACAAAGTGGAGTTAGTAAAATTCGTCAAACCAGAAACTTCCTACGATGAATTGGAAAAGTTAGTCGCGGACGCAGAAGAGGTGCTGCAGCTTTTGGAGTTGCCCTATCGGGTCAGGCTGCTCTGCACCGGAGATTTAAGTTTCGCGGCTGCCAAATGCTACGATCTGGAGGTCTGGGCCCCCGGGGTAGGCAAGTATCTGGAAGTCTCCTCTTGCAGCAATTTTGAGGATTTTCAAGCCCGTAGAATAAACATCCGCTTCCGTCCTCAACCCGGAGCTAAATTAGAACTGGTCCACACCCTGAATGGCTCAGGTTTAGCCCTTCCCCGCACTGTAATAGGAATCTTGGAGAATTATCAAACCGGTAAAGGGACTGTCAGAGTCCCCAAAGTCTTACAGCCGTACCTGGACGGGCTGGAAG
>MHDC01000032.1 GCA_001803415.1 Microgenomates group bacterium RBG_16_45_19
TATCGATATCTCTTCAGGGGCGGTCTCTGATGTCATTGATCTGGCTCTGGTCCTGGGAGCCACTAATGATGTTACCCTTGATGCCGCTGCCACCGATAACACCACCACTACCGGAGTCATCAACCTGGATGTCGATACCATCACTGATGGCCATATTGGTATTAGTAACGACTACCAAGTGGGTGATGCCGCGGCTGCCATCACTGCCTATGCTCATCGGACTGACTTAACTATTGATAATGATGGCACTCATGACCATACCATCTATGGGGACTACTTAGGTCTTACCGCTAATGATGCCGGTTCCACGATTACCGGTTTAGCTATCGTGGCTCAGGATGCTGGGGCTGAAGTGGTGGATGTCGGTATTCTGGTGGAGAACCTCCAAGGAACGGACATTGATCTGACCGATGCTCTCTTGGTTCGAGCCACCACCGCCGATAGTATTGTCAACGGTCTCAATGTCTCCGATGCTGAATTGACTAACGCCATCAACCTGGGGGCTAACTTTGCCTTGTTTGATGGGATCAGGGCTTTTTCTCCCTCATCCGGTCAAATGACCATTGAAGATACTTCCGGAAATGACTTTGTCTATGTTAAGTCCAGCGGTCAATCGGGGGGGTTACTGGCCATTGATCCTTCTACTGGTGCCCCCACCAACTGCACCGTCGGCGAGATTTACACCGACTCCTCCAACATTTACTATTGCGAAGCCACCGACGCTTGGGTCGATTTAACTAACGGCGGTACCGGTGGCACCCCGGGTGGCAACGATACCGAGGTCCAATACAACAACGGTGGTTCCTTTGGCGGCATGAGTTCCCTTACCTTTAATGATAGTACTCTGGAGCTAACGGCCACCGACGATGTCACCTTAACTCTAGCCGGTGGTGAAAACCTGGAAATTACCAACACCACAGCTTCAGACGATGTTATCAGTCTAACTGCCTCAGGCATCACAGCCACTGGCGTCGATGGTTTGGCTTTGGCCTTTACCACCGGCGATGGCAGTGATCCTACCAATAATGCCATCAACCTGGCTTTAACTTCCGGTGGGACGGCTGCTACCGATGTCTTAAACGGGATTAACTTCTCGCTCTCCGGCACTGCCGGCACTGAGCGAGGCATTAATTTTTCTGATAACAACCTGGATACCGATATTAACGCCGTCACTGATTTAACCTTAGGTATCGGCGGTACCAATGAAATCACCTTAACCGCCACCGCCTTTTCTCCCTCCACCGCTGAGGGAAATTCTCTGGGTACCTCAGCTTTAGAATGGGAACAACTTTACTTAGGCGATGATGCTGGGATTAACTTTGGTCTCAATGACGACTGGACCATGCTCTATGACGAAGCCACTGATGACCGGCTGGAGTTAACCAACAACACCATGACTACCTCAGACGGTATCTACGTCTCCTCCACTTCCATCACTCAGGGTGATCTCCTCCAGGTGTCTACCGGCACCGGCGCTGATACCTTAACCTCGGGTAATCTTCTAAAAATCTCATCCGATCTGGCTAATTCTACCTTTACCGGTAACCTAGCGTATATTGACTGGTCACCGGATGGCTCCACCGAAATTTACAACGCTTCCGCCGATCTCCTACAGATCAATGCCGGCCAATACGCCAATGTCGGTTACCTACTCAATATTACCGATAACGGCTCGGCCGCCTTTACCGTCTCTCAAACCCAAATCACCTCCGCTCTCCCCCACCAGTTCACCGCCGCCGGTGATGTCTCCCTCGCTTACGACCTGGTCTTATCCAATCAAACTGCCTCAATCATCGAGTCATACGGACCCCTTTCCCTGATTGCCGGTGAGTCGTTTGAGAATAATAACTTAACCCTTAAAACATATGGAACAGGAGATATCGTTTTCGACATACCGGCAACTGGCTCCGTTATCTTTCAGGGAGCGATTACCCTTGATGCTGAAGCTTCATTTACTTCAGCCGACGCCACCCCTTCGGTTGCCGCCGGCAGCCACTTTATCACCGCCAATGGTGCCGGTACTACCATCACCGACTTTGACGATGGCAATGAAGGTCAAATCATTGTCATTGAAGTCAATGATGCCAATACCACCATTGACTGCACTTCAAATGCTAACTTCAACTGCGGCAATGCCGACATTACCGCCGCTGACGGTGACATGCTCACCTGGATCCTAAACGGCACCGTCTGGAATCTATTGTCCTACATGAATACCGGTACCGCTGGCGGCAACGACATCGCCGAATACTTTTATAGCCAAGAGTTATTAAATCCCGGTGAGGTCGTTAAAGTCGATCCCCTATCTGCTCAAGGCGTGATCAAGAGCTCTGTCGCTTATGAATCCAGTCTCATGGGCATCGTCTCCACCGATCCCCAGACTATCTTAGGTGCAGCCGGACCAGACCGCTATCCGATTGCCTTAGTCGGCCGAGTGCCGGTGCTCATTTCCCCGGAATCGGCGGCTATCCAAGCCGGTGATTATTTAACGGCCAGTAATCACCGCGGCCAAGCCATGAAAGCCGGTGCCGCCGGGCAGGTAATTGGCCAAGCCCTTGAATCCTGGCAACCAAACAGCGGTCAAGATCGGATTATGACGTTTGTTAATTCTACTTGGCATGATCCCCAACCCTATTTATCTCAAGACGGCCACCTCAATTTACCGGGTAATGCCTCGATTCAGGGTAATTTAATCGCCGGTAGCGCGGTCATCAACGGCAATTTGGTCGTTCAAGGTACCGACATTCTCACTTCTTTAAGCCTGATAGATGAAGACGTCGCCGTGCTCAACACTCAATATGGTCAACTGGCCGAACAAATCACAACCGGTCGCCTCGGCATCGGCGTTCCGGCGCCGGCTACCGAAAGCGGTAAACTGGTTGACACTCAAAGCGGTGCTTACCTCTCTGAAGCCGGGGTTTGGACCAACGTCTCCGACGCCGCTAAGAAAACCAATTTCCAAGTTCTGGACAAAGATCTCATCCTGGAAAAGATTGCCAACCTCCCCATCAACCGCTGGAGCTATCGCACCGATAGTCTGGATACCACTCACATTGGCCCCACCGCTCAAGACTTCTATGAGGCCTTTGCCGTCGGCGATAACAATCTAACCATTTCCAGTCTCGATCCGGCCGGAATTGCCTTAGTCGGGGTTCAAGCCTTAAACGACAAACTTAAGGGTCTAACTGATCGCACCCAAGCTCTCGAAACCACCTATGGCACCACTCTCCTCGAAGAACTTGATCAAGTCCGTCAACAACTTACCCTCGAAGACCGCCTGGCCGCCCTGGAAAACACCGTCGCCACCCTCAGTGCCATTAACACCCCCGGGGTGAACGATTTAACCATTGACGACCTCCTCACAGCTTCCCCCTCAGCCGCCCTCTTAGCCGACCTACTCGAAGTCCAAGACCTGACGCCTTCAGACACTCTGCGGACCGACCTTGACCTAGCCCTGACCAACCTGGACCTGCTCAACCAAGCCATCCTCGGCGCCTCTACCAGTGCCGAATTGGCTTTCAGTGATCAGTTATCAGTCATCAGTCATCTAACTATCACCGACCACCTCTTGACCAATAATCTGGGTCTAACCGGGACTCTAACCGCCGGCTTCATCACTATTGACGGCCTCAATGGTTCTATTTCCACCATCGGCGAGCCCTTAAGACTCCAAACCAACCCCTTAGCCGGTAACCTGGAAATTTTTGACCAAGCCATTGTTATGACTCGGGAAGGCAACGTCGATATTGCCGGCACTTTAACTGCCCATGAAGTCATCACCCAAGAAGCCACTCTCGGCAAACTCACCATTGCCACCGATTCGGCGGAACTGCTCGCCCCCTCCATCGGCTCTGCCTCTCTACCGGCCTACCAAACCTTGCTGGTCATCGATAATCCCGCCGTCACCGCCGACTCTAAAATCTTTATTACCCCTACCACCATTACCAGCCGAGTGGTTTCGGTCATGCAAGTCCTACCCGGCCAGGGTTTTGTCGTCGGTATCCCTTCCCCTACCCCCGCCCCTATCTCCTTCAACTGGTGGATTATTAATTGACCATTACCTATGCGCCTTAAATCTCCCCTCCGCTCCCTAGCCTTCTTGGCGATCTTGTCGCTCTTGCTCTTGGGTCCTTTAGCTCTCTACTTAGCTAGGAATCCCTCTCAGGCTCTTGCCGACACCTTCTTAAAGTTTGATGAGGGCTATGGCACCAGTAGTGCCGTCAATGATAGTAATGGGGCCGTCTCTGCCGGATCCATCACCGGTGCCACCTGGAAGACCGATGACTTGTGTTTTGACGGCAAGTGCTTATACTACGATGGCAACCAAGATTTTGTCTCATTCGGGGATGATGATGATTTGGACTTTGCCGGGGCTGATTCCTTTTCCATTACTGGGTGGTTCAGACACGGTCCGGCATCAGCTACCAACGTCATCGTGGCCAAACTCTTAGGTTCTGATAATAATGGCGGGTATCGCATCCAAATGGAAGCTGATGGTGATATCACCTGTGAGATTGAAGATGATGATGCCAATACTGCCATTGACGATTCTATTTCTTCTACCGCTGCTACCTATGATGACAATAGATGGCACCACTTTGCCTGTGTCAAAAGTGGGACAGCTTCGCTCACCCTGTATATTGATGCCCAACAGATAATCCAGGATGCATCATTAGATGGCTCATCAACCCTAGCCAATGTCGAGTCTTTATATATCGGTATTGACGGGGATGGCACCTCCAATGACTATACCGGCTTTATTGACGAGATTAAAATCTATCGATCAGCAAGATCCGCTTCCGACATCAAAGCCGACTTTCTCAAAAACTCTCCCCTAGAAGGCTCAGCCGCTTCCTTTGGCATCAACGACCAATCTTTCCTCTCTGATGGTCTGGTGGGCTATTGGCCGATGGATGAAGCCAGCTGGACTAATGATTGTGCTACTGACACAGTCATGGATTCATCGGGAAATAGTTATAGTGGCGACTCCTGTCCTGATATATCCGGCCCAACCGGTGGTTCCGCTGGTAAATACGGCAACGCAGGTACTTTTGACGGTACCGAGGACTACATCACCGTCCCCAGCAATGACACTCTTAGATTTCTAAACTCCAACTTCACAGTCAGTATCTGGGTTTACCCCACCGCTACCCAAAGCCATTCTTTCCTCGGCAAAGGTCAAGGGACAATTAGAACCGGGTATCACCTGTATGGCAACGGGACCGGTCAATTAAGAGCAATGTATTCGGATACCACCGACAGTGCCGACCATAACTTCCAGTTCGGCACCTATACTCCAAGTACTTGGTATCACTTGGTCCTAGTCGCTGATAAAACCAATCGCGTCGCCAAAGGCTATGTCAATGGCGTCTACGGCGGGGAAATGGATATAACCGGCATCGCCGACGACATCTCCACCACTTATGCGCTCCAATTCGGCCGGAATCAAAGTTACTACGCTGCCGCCAAAATTGATGAAATCAGAATGTTTAACCGCGCCTTAACCCCAAGGGAAATCAGCCAGCTGTACAACTGGGGTCCCGGCCCTGTCGCCTATTGGAAAATGGATGAGAATACTGGCACCGCCAACACTTATGATTCATCCGGCAACAGCAACACCGGTACGATGAATGGTTCGATGACGGCCAGTGATTGGGTTCCAGGTCAGTTTGGCAGTGCCCTGGACTTTGATGGCTCGGATGATTCGGTGTCGGTAGCCGACGCCTCCGATAGCTATCTCGATTTTAATTCTACCGAAACTTTTTCAGGTGGTGCATGGGTTTATATCAGAACCATGCCCGGATCCGGCAATCAAGACGCCATTATCACCAAATGGGATGAAACCAGCACACTAAGAGGCTATCGGTTAATAGTGGAAAATGACGATGCCGATGCCACCGGTAACTTCCAGATGGATATCTACGACGAATCTGCCGACCAAACCATCACTGCCACAGGTGCCAACGATACGGTCAGCGAAAATACATGGTACCATGTCGCCTTTACTTTTAACGGCGGGGTTGCCGGGACGGCTGATGATCTTAAACTCTATGTGAATGGTGTTTTAGTCGACGGTAACGATGCGAATGGCTCCTTCCTCGGACTGGAGGATGTAGCCAATGATTTTGCTATTGGCGACTACGACGTAACTGACGTTATTGACAACAATACCGCCTTCACAGGCATCATTGACAATGTCCTGATTTACAACTACCTTCGCACTCCCTCCCAAATCATCCAGGATATGAACGCCGGCCATCCGGCGCCTGGATCTCCGGTTGGATCAGCCATTGCTTATTGGAAACTGGACGAAGGCTACGGCACCACTGCCAATGATACCGGTTATTCTAACTCCGATTTAACTCTATCAAACGTTTCCTGGACAGATTCGGGTAAATTCGGAAAAGCATTCACCGGTGCCAGCAACTACCGGCTCTCTAAAACTGATGACCCGGACTTGGACTTCACCGCTTCCGAAGGCATGACCCTATCTGCCTGGTTTAAGAGAGATACTGTTTCAAATGCAGAATACCTTATCTACAAAGTCGACAGCAACGAAGGTTATGGCTTATGGATGGATAGCGACGGGGACATAGTTTATGGAATCAGCGATACCAATTCCGGCTCATTCCCCGAAGAATCCATTGGAGACTCACTCGCTAAAAACTATGACGACAACGCCTGGCATCAAGCGATCGCCGTTAAAGATGGCACCTCCTCGATCAAACTCTACGTTGACGGCGTGGAAATTGCCTCCGATACTTCCCTTGCGGTTGACGCCACCCTCGAGAATGCCGGCACTTTTTATCTGGGAGATGCCAACGGCACTGACGGTGCTGACGAATGGCTGGGTACTATCGATGAAGTTAAAATCTACCGGGTGGCCCTGACTGCCGATCAAGTCAAAACCGAGTACAACCAAGGAAAAAGCGCCGTCATGGGGGCCACCTCCACCGATTCATCCGGCAACCCCTCCTGGTCCGCCGTCAACGAATATTGTCCCCCAGGCCAAGGTTCTTCCTGTACTCCGCCGGTGGGTGAATGGAAAGCTGATGAAGGCACCGGCACCGGCGTTGATGCCGTCAAAGATACGTCCGAAAAATCCTGGGACGGAGATACGGAAGGCATGACTAACGCCAACTGGGTCCCGGGCAAATTCGGCAGTGCGCTATACTATGACATCGTTGACGATGGAGTGTATATAGGCACTTACACCGACATCAATAGCGCCAGCGCCGTTACTGTTTCGGCTTGGATCCGTCCGGACTTCATCCAAACCTATAACGGTGATGCAGATGGTGACCATCCTTATATATTTTCTAACACTAACTTTGAATTATTTTTCAATATAAACCAAGATGACTTCACCCAAACTGTTCTCACTAGTGGAGGGGCATCAACACTTCATACCTCGGATTTAACCTGGACAGCCGGCACCTGGCACCTATTAACTGCCATTTATGACGGCTCCAACACCATTTTCTATTTTGACGGAAAATTGGAATCAATTCAGGATACAGTCAACGGCACCTTAAACGCCAATACGAACGAATCTTGTATTGGTACACCGGGTAATGGCACAGGTAACTGTAATCCCGGATCCGTCACTTACGATCCCTGGCTGGGCGCCATTGATACTCTCCGAGTTTACAATTATGTCCGAACGGCTGAACAGATCAGTTGGGAATTTAACCAGGGAGCATCAATGTACCACTACAAGCTCGATGAGGGGACAGGAGCTACCGCTTATAATACCGCTCTCAACTCCAACGGCGATGCCGGCGGAGTCAATTTAACCCTATTTCCAGTTACTTTGGGAAACACCACCACCACCCAGATGTGGAATAACGGAGCTTCGGGAAAAAGAAACGGATCGGTGGACTTTGATGGACTGGATGATTATGCCGCTTCTTCTAATTCGGTTTTGTTAAATCCCACCTCCGCTGACACCTACACTCATGCTTCCTGGGGTGCCTGGGTCAAACCGGCTACCGCTACCACTTCGGATACCATAATCCATAAGAATAATGAATTTAAACTAACCACTGATGCCGACGGTAAACCCGTCTGCTCAATTTATTACTCCGCTGACTGGCATGTAATCGCCACAGGTTCAACGGCGCTGGCAACAAATTCTTGGTCTCGTGTAATCTGCACCTATGACGGAGCTAACGGCTATGTATATGTCAACAGCCAGCAAACAGGGACCGTCGCCGAAACCAATTCAATAACATCAAGTTCCTCAACCGCGTTGAACTTAGCGCGAGATTCAGCCGGCAGTGGCTATTTTGACGGCCTTATGGATGAAGTCAAAATCTGGGCCTATACCCTCAACGCAACCCAAATCAAGCTCGATTATAACGACGGTGCTGTCCGCTTCAGTCCCTGAGCTCAAGTCTTAGATTGAAGGATGACAGTCTTTTTTAGCTTGGCCAGTTGGTGTTGGTTGAGATTCAGTTCGGGAATTTTCGTCGTTACTTTAAGAGTTGAGGAAAAAACCTTATATGCCGGCATCAGTTCATAGCCAGACACTAATTCAGTTATCTTAGGCAGCGCGACGACATCAGATCTCAAAAGGGCCAGGATATCCAAAAAATCTTTTCGGCCTTTGATCGAGTTGGCCCGTTGAGAGAAGGTATACATTTTCAGCACCGTTAAGTAATTAGCCTCAAGCAACTTAAACCCCTCTTGATTATGGGTCTGCTTCAAGAGGCTTTCGACCGGGATACCCAGGTGTGAGTAATACGGTACATAAACATCGATATGAATTTCAGCGCGCCTGGCTTCATACTTCTTTAAACGCTCATTTTTAGCGAGTGAGTAGTGGCTAGCTAACCGGGGTAGGTCATCGTAATTGATCAGAATATCAATATCCTTTGATTTCAGGGATTTGGTATAAAAATAGACCGCCCAGCCGCCAATGAGGACAAAATCCACGATTTGCTTCAGCTTTATCAGTTCGGCAAAAGACTGTTGAGTGATAAGATCATGATAGTAAGCCATGGAATTTGCCCTCTAATTCTTGAGTGAACTCCCGAGCATACCAGTCGTTCAAGTTCCAAATGTCCACAAAGGTCTGCGGCAGAGTGGTCCTTGGTCCATATAGCCGCATGGGCAGGGCTAGTTTCAAAACCAAGACATTAGCCGCTGTGTTTTTGGGTTGAGGCGGGAACCGTTGTTTTAATAAGTCTAGAGCGATATCAGTGTAAAAATAGACTTTATCGTAATCAGCCGGGGGTTCTTTCAGGATTAGTCGACCGGCGGAATAGCCAGCGAAGATCGATTCCGGCGGAATGGACGCTTCAATATCTAATACCGGCATGTCAATATGAGTCGTATAGACGATATCTTTCCCCAGATTCCGGATACTAGCCCAGTAGTAGATAAGTTTTTTAAAATCTGCCAGGACGAAATACTTGCTTTCTTTACGCACTGCACCCAATTGTTGCGGTACTACCAAGGCATGATTAACGGTCGATAGGGAAAAAGAAAACTTTTGGGAAAGCTCTTGCTGGGTATGTTGGAACCGATTATCCGCATAAGCAGAATTCAAGAGATGGTGATAGATTGTTTCGATTTTTCTCATATAATTTTGAGTGTATTTCGAATATCGTCGAAAGTCAAGCCCAGCAGCGGCACTGATTCAATCCTAGGCATAAATTCCCCCTTGCATCTTCACTGCCAATCTATTTACACTAATACTTAATTCCACCATTATGTGGTGGCTGCCTTATGAGTGATAAATTCAAGCTACCCCAAATCTCTCCCCTGATGAAAAAGGCCATTTATGGCTACCTCGGCTTCTTCACCATCGCCATGGGCACCCTCATCATCAGCCATTACATTACCCAAAGCCAAGAACTGCGCCGAGCTGCCTCGACCGATAGGGTCGATTTATCCATCAATGCTCCGGCTTCAGTCAATGTCGGTCAAGAATTTTCTGTCGCTATCATTGTCGATCGCACCAACACTCTTAATGTTACCGCTGCCGACATCCGCCTTTCAATCACCCCACCCACTGCCGTCACTTTAACTGGGATCACAAAAGGCAATTATTTTGCCGAGCCTAACATGCAAGTCCCTCCCCCCTCGGGCAATACTATGGGTTGGGATACCCTCGGCACTCAACTTTACAAGGATCTACCTACCATGCGTTACGCCATCGGCGCCCTCTGCGACTATTGTTACTTAGGTCCATCCCCCTCACCCAACACCCCACCCAACAATTTAGCCCAGTGCCCAGCCAATCCTCAATGCTACCCCAAAAACACCACCGGAACTTTGGCTACTTACACCTTTACTGCCAATCAATCGGGCACAGTTAATTTATCTTTTGTTGCTTATGACGGCACCAATGGTACTCAAGTGGCCGCCGTTAGCAGTGACGTCAACGTCAGCGGCGATCTAACCGGTGATGCTACCGAAATACTCGGTCCTCCCCCCACTGCTTGCGGCGGGGCCGATATCTCGGCCAACGGCACCGCCAATGGTACCGATGGTCGAGTTAATGCCGCCGACTACAACTACTTGATTACCAAATGGTCAGGTTTCAACGCCTGCCCCTAAAATTAATAATAATCGCTCAGGTATAAGACTATGAAGCATGTAGTATTAACGCTCATCTTAAGTTCATTCATAACTGTCATATTCCTGACTATCCCAAAAGCCGTTTTGAGCCAAGCTGCTCCCAATTACTCCCTCAATCCTGCTACTTCTTCTAACCCCAGCAGCCTACAGCTTCGAATCAACACCGGCACTAATACCGTTACCAGCATGGAAATCGCCATCGACGTGACTGGAACCGATATTCTCAACGCTGATGCCATTACCCCTATTTTGCCCAGCGGTATGTCAGCCATTACCGATGAAGTGGTTAATATACCTGGAGGTAAACAGATCCAATTAATCATCATGGGTGGTGCCGGTACCGGCACCATTAATACCAATGGGTCGAACGTAGCTATCGGCACCATTAACTTTACCGCTCCGGTCTCAGGCCAAACCACTTTCACTTTGAACTCCATGTCTACCATGTATGCTGGTACCAGCGGCAACGTTCTGGCCAGCTTTTTCACCGAATCTTATACTTTCGCCGCCACCCCCTCCAACACTCCTGTCCCCCCGACCAATACCCCGGTCCCACCGACCAATACCCCAGTCCCGACCAACGACGGTGTTATTATTATCAATTTCCGTCTCCAGGGTATTACTACTTCTGTTCCGGCTCAAGATATTACCTTTACCCTAAAAGACTCATCAACTAACGTTAACTTGCTACCGCCTATCGTCGTCAATGGCTTAGCCCCTTCCGGTGCCGGTATTTACTCGACTTCACTTACCAACCTCCCTCGCCAAACCGTTAAAGTCTGTATCAAGAGCCAATCGCACCTCCAGCGTTGTACCGTCGACTCCAGCCCCATCGCCGAACGCGCCCGTCATGTTAACTTGGCTACCAACCCCAATACTAATTTAGATATGGTCACCCACAGCTCCAATCAATTAATTGTTGGCGATCTAAACAATGACAACCAGATAAATTCCTGGGATTCTGGCCGTTTGGGCGCCGCCTATAACGCCTTTATTGCTCCCGTTCCGACTGATTGTGGCCAATGTGACGTTAATTTAGACGGCCAGATCACCATTGACGATTACGCTCTAGTCCTGATGAACTACACCTCCATTGCCGTACCTGGAGATGATTACGAGTAACCTATGACCAAAAAGACTTGGCTAGTCGCTGGTTTGGTCTTGTTGGCTTTAGTCGTTTTGGGCTTAAGTTTCTACCTCTTGAAAACAGCTTCCCGTCCCCAAGTGGCTCCGACACCGACACCAACCCCACCGCCGCAAGCAGTCCACCATATTGAACTCATCCCGGTGGTCAGCCGGAATGGTGCCATGACTAACTTAGACTTATGGTGGCAGCCTCGTGCTGGTCAAATCCCCTTAAACACCGTCGCTGTCCAACTGACCATCCAAAACCCCCAAGGTCAAGTCAAAGCCCTAAGCTCCAATCCTAATTGGGACCAGGAATACCGTAATACCAGTATTCGCATTCCCTTTGATGACTTGATCAACAATCCCGACGGGACTGTTACTCTCAAGTTTTCCGCCGTGATTACTGCTCCGGAACCTTACAACTTTTCTCAAAAAGCCAAATTAATGAGCCTACCTCTGGAAGTCTCGCCTCAAGGCACCCTTACCTTCCAATTAGATCCGAACTTATCCGAAGGCTACGACAAACAAATGGGCTTGATTGCCTTTAGTCTCACCGACACTATGACCGCCCCCGAGTCCTTATGACCAAATTCAAACCGATCTATTTAATCAGTCTCTTGGTTATCTTCGCCTCGGTCGTGGCCGTCGCCGTCATCTCCCTCAAAGTCCAACAAACCAAAGTCCCGGTTTTTGTCCCCCCCAAAGCTGCCCCCACTGCCTCGTTTCGCTTAGAACCGGATACCAGCCAACCTTTACCCACCAACAGTAGTATCCCGTTTAACCTCTATCTTAATTTTGCTGAATTTGCTTTTTCCAACGCCACTTTACGCCTGGCAATCCCCAAAAACCAAGGTTTGACCGCCAGCTTATTGGTAGAAACCCTATCTCCCAATGAGGGTTGGAGTTACCCCTACCTCGAATTAGACTCGACTAGTGACCCCAACTATTTTTTCATCGATCTGTCTTTGGTCCACACCACCCCCGAAGGTGGTCCGGCCGGCGAGTACCGTATCGCTACCTTTGACTTGGCTACCACTACTGCTACCCCTCCATTTAACCTGATCTTAAGCCAAACCGAAGTTTATGGTAAGAACAATGAGCACATTATTATTCCCGACCAAAACCTCACCTACCAAGTCGGTGTTGCTCCCACCTTCACCCCCATTCCTCCTACTCCTACCCCCTCTCCTAATCCGACGCCAACGCCTACTCTCACCCCCACCCCTATTCCGACACTTACCCCCATACCGACTCCAACACCAACACCGAGTCCAACCCCCATCCCCCCCACGGCTACACCCGTGCCCACTGCTACCCCAACCCCTCGGGCAGTTACTCTGACTTTCCATCTCCAGGGCGTCAATCGGCACCATGACCTCGCCCAAACTGCTCAAATCTCCCTTTACTCCCGCCAAGCCAATGGCACCGACGCTCAACTCTTAGGTAGCTTTTCACCCACCGCTACCGTACCCGGCAATGACGGCCACTACGTAGTTACCCTCACTCCTACCCCCTACTTACCGGACGGCCACTACAATTTGACCATCAAGACCGATAATCACCTTCGTCGGCGCTTTAATAACGTCCCTCTAGCTGGAACCGGCAATATTGCCTTCAACTTCACCACCGATCCTACCTTCCGCAGCTATGAGCTCTACGCTGGCGATATCAATCACGACAACCGCATTACCCAATACGATGTGGCCCTGGTCAACTCCGTCTATACCGGCAGTTTTGCCGTTTCCGTCCCTCCAGGGACACCCGCTGATATCAATATGGACAACATCGTCGATATTCAAGACTTAGCCATCGCCCTCATCCACTTCCAGGATTTCATCGTCCCCGGCGACAACTAACTTTTTCCTCCTGTTTCTGAGTATTGCCATCTTAAAAAAAATGCTATAGTGATGATAGATCCCTATAAATCTGCCTTATGAAATCTAAGCTGCTCATTACTTTTCTCCTGATTATTATCATGCTGGCTGGTGCGGCCGCTGGTGTGTTCTTGGTTCAGCGTCGCCAGACTCTCGAACAGGAAGCCGCCGTCCCTAGTGGCACCGAAAACATTCGCCTGGTACCTTCAGTCGACAGCGCCGATCCGCCTGCCACCTTTGACGTTAATATCGTCTTCACCACCAGTGTCAGCGTCTCCGGGGTCACCGCCCTCCTCACCTACCCAGCTACCGCCGGTATCACCGTCACTGACGTCCTACCCAACCAAAGTTTAGTTAACGACTACCAATGGCGTTACCAGTCTTATGGCAGTTCTACTACCGATGACGGCCGGATCCAAATCCAAGTCATCGCTACCAACACCAGTATCGAAGGCTACCTATCCTCCACCGACACCACCTTAGCCACCATTCGTTTTGCCGCCAATAGTCAAGCTAGTATCGCTTTGGAATTTGATTCCAATCTGACAACTATAAGTAGTAAAGCCACTGGCGAGGATATCTTGAGTCTTCCGGCCAGTCCGGCCGGTACCTATACTTCATCCGGCGTTGCCGCTACCCCCACCCCGTCACCAGTTAATACCCCGACTCCTGGGCCTAGTGCCACTCCCGCTCCCGGCCCCACCGCCACCCCTGCCCCTGGTCCCACCGCTACCCCGGCACCAGGACCTACCGCCACCCCCACGCCTACCGCCCTTCCCTCCGCCGGCAACCCCTTACCCCTGCTTAGCCTCATCACTCTTGGCTTCCTGGTTCTCACCTCTGGTCTGATCTTTAGCCGCCGTTTGAGTTAATGGTCCTTGCCTCATGAAAAAAACCAAACTACCGGCTACCCATCTCTTTCTCTTTCTCCTGATCGCTTTGATGTTCATGTCCCTCCTCCAGAGCCATCTCATTGCCACCAAAATCCCCCCCGCCCCAGCTTCACCCCCAACCACTACCGGTCAAGTCAAAGCGGCCATTATCAGAAAAAATAACATCATCGTCGACCACACATCCCTGCCGCTCTTTGATCAGATTCCCCCTCAATACCTGGAAGCCGCCCGGGACTTGAGAATGCTTTTTATCGACCGCTCGGTTGGTGCCAACATTAACGAAGGTCTAAATTGTCTGGCCTATCCCAACGTCGCCGCCACTCCCAGCTTTTGTAAACGCCCTGACTTAGCTATCTCCGAGTTAGTCTCTGGTCCTCAATACAATCGCAGTCAATGGCTCTACCAGTTCTGGAATACCGGCCTCTTTAATAGTATGTGGCATACCCTGGTCCCTGCCTTCATCGCCCAAAGCACTCCCCAACTCTCCCAACTTGATGTCTTGTCGTATCAACCCAGTTACTTAGAAGTCATGCCCGGTTCGACCATCACCGACCCCGACACTGGTTTCTTTGTCGACCACCCGACCCAAATCCAAGACATCTATGATCTGGAACGCTTCGAGTTGGAACACGCCGACAAAGCCATCATCTATTGGACTTCCAGCTTGGCTCGGTCTATCGGCTCTGAAGCCAGTACCGAGTTTAATGATCAGCTCCGTCAATTCGCTGTCTCTGGCCAAAAACTCTTTTTGGATGCCGCTGATATTCTGTCGCACAATCCCCAGGGTAATCCCTGTTACGACAACCGCGACGGCGTCGCTTACACCTTAAACGGCCGCACCGAAAACTACCCCGACGACGGCCATGACTATCCGGCTATCTGCCCCGAATACACCACCGAATTTGAAGGCGGTCACCTGGGCAGTTACTCGGCCGGCATGAACCGCATGGCCCAAGCCGTTTGGATTCTCATGGCTCAAATTTCCGGCTGGTATCCCGACAGCCAAACTCCACCCACTAATCAAGCCCCCACCGTTAGTTTAACCGCCACCCAACCAGCCCTCCTCAATCTGCCGGTAACCCTCCAAGCTTTTATCCATGATGATAACCTACCCACCAACCACCTAACCTACACTTGGCAGTTTGTCTCGGGTCCCACCCCCGTCACTATCACCAACCCTGCCCAACCTAATGTCACCTTCACCCCCAGCCTCACCGGTCCCTATACTTTCAGTCTAACCGTCTCCGATGGCCAACTGGCTACCACCACTTCAATTCAAGTTATGGTCGTTAGCCCTAGCCCCACGCCGCCTCCACCTACCACCGGACCGACCAGTGCCGCCCTGACCTTTGACACCTTACCCAACCTCCAAGGTGAATGCCCCACCTGTACCGCCGTCGCCTTAAGCACCGATACTAGCGGTTATAACCACCTGGCCGGTGCTTTTAACGGTCAAACCAGCCAAGTGACTCTACCCAACCACTTCTCCATTTCCAATCAAGCTACTTTTAACCTCAGCCTCTGGGTTAAACCGGCCTTTGACGAAACCGAAACCCAAGTCCGCCATTACCTCTTGACCGACGGCAACGCCGTCCAAATTTTCTACCTCCCCCAAATCAAAGATTGGCGGGCTTTAGTCCGGCTTAGTCGCACCGACTACCGCTTGGACACCAATAATCTCACCTGGGACCCTAACACCTGGCATGAGCTCCGCTTAAGCTATGACGGCCGCCAGTTGATTCTCTATTGGGACGGCGTCCAACATAGCCGCCTGCCGGCTACCGGTATGGCCGCCGCTGATCCCATCCCCACCTACTTAGGCTATTTCCCCATCTACAACTATCATTTCCTTGGCAGCCTGGACGATTTGACTCTAAGTCCTTAACTCACTTCCCCATAATTAGCCACCACCCGGTTAAAGTCCATCAGGTTATAAGTTTGGTTAGGCAACCCGTCCATGAATCCCAGCACATCCAGATAATCCACCCGCCGGTCACCGTTCAGGTCACCGGGTAAGGGTATCGGGGTTGCCGTCGGTAAGACACTGACCACCTGCAAGATCACTTCATTGCTCCAGGGCAATTGAGTCTTGGTTATGACTGTCTCTCCGGTCAGATCATCGGGCGGCACCTTCTCTACTACTGGCCGAAAATACATATGCACCGTCCGATCCGGCGAACTCGAACTTTCATTAACCTGGACCTTAATCGTCCCATCCTGAAGCCAGTACTGATTCCCGTGCCAGTCATCCCAAATCTTCTGGTTGGTCGGCTCACATCGCCCCTCCCCCAAACACCATTTAACCTCTAATTTGCCGGTGTAGGGCTGACTTGAGTTTTGACTCACTGCCGACAAAGCGTAATTGTCCTGATGCAGAATATAGTCTTTATCCAGGCTGACCACCAAAGGCTCTCCGATATAATAATTGGCCAATAGCAGTTGCATCTTGGGGTACATCTCACTGCCGGGATCAGTCACTCCCTCGCCCAAATCCCAGCAGGCTTGATTTGAACCTGATTCACCGGGGGGTTTGCATAACCACTTTAAACTCCATTTATCTAGTCTGACTAAGCCAATCCCGGGGGCAAAATAATTATCTTCCCTGGTTGCCCAACGGGTACCACCCAAAGGTAAACCAGCTTCAAACGCCCGCCAGCGCAAAGCCGGTCCGATATAGGCCGGTGTTTCCACCGTGGTCACCCACCAGGAAGTGTCAAAATAATGACCGGCACCGGGAACATAAAGATGATCGCAATAAGTGCCAGTAGCAAGAGTACCATTGGTCGTATACAACATATCTTCATAAGCCGCTCGCCAGCCGTTATGGACCTGGCTGGGGATGGCAAAGTAAGGCGCATAGTAAGTGTTGGTAAAGAAATGCAAGTCGTCATCGACAAAATGCCGAGTATTTAAGCCCCTTCCCTGGTTAAGTAGTGAGGCTCCCGATGAGGCAATCGGATTGGCTAAACTCTCATCGAACATATAACCTTTGTTGAACATCATGCCAATGCCGTCATCGGCCCAGGGTTCGCTCGCCTCAGCCACCGTAAAAAATCCCCGATTATTCTCCAGACCAGAAGTATTATCATCGTGATATTTAGGACCCCAATAACCTTCAGGCTTATCCTTGGTAATCCGCCAGCCAAAAACCTTATGGCCGCAGATTTGCGATTGCTCATCCACCGAGAACCGGGTTTTAAAAGTCACCGGTGCCGGTCCAAATTCGTTATAACCGGTAAAGGTCCAGGAATTACCCGATTTAAGATTCAGATAATCAGTCACCCGATAAGTCTCACTCGCGCTTAAAGCTGAATTGACCGCTACTACCCGGTAACAGCCATTACAGGCATAAATTCCAGCCGGTTCCTGCGGCCACTGATGCCACGTCCCGGTATGGCAACCGGGGCAGGTATAGCCCGGATTACTGGTGCAAACCCAACTGTTAGGATAAGCCAAGCTGGGGGCGATGATATACTCGCCGTTGGCCTGAGGTAGTTGCCAGGTAATTGTCCAGATTTGACCCGATTGATTCTGTCCATTACCAATTAAAATCCAACCCTCCGTCCTCAGATCACTGGTGACTTGCCGATACCAAAACGGAACCGCTTGCACCCCTATACCGGCACTGGCCGTTAAGGTGACCGTCTCCCCTGGATCATAAGCTGTCTTTTGGGGGGTAATAGTTAAACCGCTACAGCTCGAGGCGATTGGTGGTGGCGTTTGGGCTGCCACCACCACCACCAAAAACCTTAGACTAACCAAAGTCAATATTACCCATGTCCATCCCCGTTTAGCCATTTTACGCCATTCTCTTGTCATCTACTCGCCAAGAAATTGGTCCCTCAAAGAACTTTTAATCAGGGACTGATAAGGTACGTTAATCTCATTGGCCTTTTCCTTAATCCGATTTAGTAAATACTCGGGTAATCTAATCGATATTGACCGACTGGTGGGTTTCAAATTAGGAAAACTTATCCTGACGGCATCACCCGGATCATAATAATCTGCCAAATTGATCTTTGACCAATAATCACGCTCCTCATCCTCATTCTTGAAATCAGGTAAATTAAGCGGTTTTTTCATATAATTCAGCCTCCTTTCGTTTGTTTAAATCGCGAACCGATATAATTCTAATCACCCGTTTTCTAAACGTATAAACAATAAACAATTTTCTCCCTTTTCTCGTTTTCCCCACGATTACTTTCCGTATCTCTTTCTTGGAGTGTTTCGGGTCAGGGTATTCACGTTTATCCTGATTAAAAAAAACTTCCTCCGCTTCTTGACTTTTTACCCGATGTTTTTGCCAGTTTTTATCTATATTCCCGCTGTCCCACTCAAACTCCAACTGCTTTTTAAAGATTAACATAACCAAATTGTATATACCCATTTAGACATAGTCAACTAGTCACTGTTTAGAGAAACCGAACCATAAAGTTAAAGTCAAAGATATCAATCACAGAGGTGCCCAGCAGATTCAATACCTGACTGACTCCCCCAAAACTACCCAGTAATTGCCTTAAATCAACCATATCTCGATCCCTATCCTCGTCATAATCCCCCGGCAGCGGGGTGGGGGTCAGCGTCGGCGGTACTGGGGTCGAGGTGGCTGGTGGCGGCGTGGTACTCCCAGTCGGGTTCCACCCGGCCAGTTGGGCCATCAGCACCCATAGGCCACGGGCAGTCAATAATCCCCCAGCCGAGGCACTGCCTAAATGACCGCCGTCAGTTTCGGTAGTGTAATGCTGGCAAATAGCCGGGAGGTCCTCACCATCATCGGCATAATTTTCACATTTATTAGGGTTGCAATACTCCACCCCATCCCGGTTATCAAAACAGGGTTGACCGTCGGGAGTATATTGAATGATGTCAGCCATATCAAACAAAACCTTTTTGTTCGTTTGGGCAAAGGCGCGCATGGCATTATTAAAATCTCGGCCGTAAGTAGTTCCAATTCCTCTAGCTAGACTGGAGGTCCAATAGATTATGACTTTATTGGGATGAGTATTTTCGAAAGCCAATAAGTCAGACACATCATAGCGGCTTAACACCTCCGGCCTTTGAACTAGAAAACCACCACAAGAATGCACATTCTGGGTAGTATTACAATCGGGATTATTTGGAGCCACGATCGTGTTGTCAGTAATATTCAAGTAGCTGAATTGGTAAGACAGGACTTCTTTAGAAATTAGATAGGTGGGAATGATGGTAGCGAAAAAATCTGCGGTCAAGCCATGCCAATCCCCTGCACGCAATTCAAAACTCCAATTTGACCGATCGGCCGTTGAGGTCCATTGGAGGAGTGCCGGGTCAACGGTAAAATTAGAATCGAGATGATTAACTTTACAGGGGTAGACTGCTTGGGCTGAAGGGGTTTGGAGACAGTCTAAATATTCATTAATATTCACACCGACTGAGCGGTCCGAAAATACCATCGGGGTATCAGCCGCCCGATCTTTATAATATTGGGGTATCTGATCATAGAGATATACCTGGGTATGATCAACTATAATCGAGCCTTGCTGCAGCCGAGCCCTCAAAACCGGGAAATCCACTTGCGCCCAGGCCGGCCTTAACCAAAAAGCCTGAGCCCAGAATATGATCAATAAGACAAAGATCCCTCGCCATCGCACCATAACTCATTTTACCCAGCTTTTATCCCCGAGTCACGAGTTGCTTGTTGCTAGTCGCGATTCATAAATACCTAACCAAGAGGTTGAAGTCAAAGATATCTACAATTCCATTCAGGTTGAAATCCCCTGGACCGACACTTAAGAAGTGTTCAATCAAGAGTAAAAAATCTCGGTAATCAGTCTGACCATCATTATCCAGATCAGTATCCGGCATAGGTGTGGCTGACGGTGTCGGTGGCGGTTCTGTTCCTGACGATGGAGCTTCAATAGTGGCCACCAGGTTTTGGATGTAGAAGAGGTCTCCCCTCTCCCAGTAAGGGGCATCAAGGTATTTGATCAGTTCATCTTGGGTCTCCTGCAAGATCATGGCTTTGGCTTGGAACATGGCATAGGGAGTATACAGGCTTTGCGATCCGCTTTCGCCAAAGTTTGCTTCATAGCGGTTCACCAACCAAAAAGGAGCAACAGACTCATATTCGGTTAAGGCTACCTGGACTTGGTTATAAAGATTAGCTCTAAGATACGCAGCGAGCTCAGGGGACATGAAAAGAAAATTGCGCGCCAAGTCAAGAGTTTTTTTGTATTCAATCCCCTGTTCGGTCCAGGGTGAATCTTTGGTAAATAAGCTCCGGCGCAATGTCAATAATCGCTCCCGTTCTTGAATAACAGATTGACGCAAGTTGGCATCCGTCCCGGTCATACCAGCCAATTCCTGCAGCTTGAGAAAGCCGTCCAAGCTGGAAATCCAAGCGTTGTGGATAAAAGGGTCTCTGGTAAAAATATTGGTTTCATCAGGCTGGGGAATCGGTACCCGCACAGAGGCTTTGACTATTTGGTACAAATGCTGGCTATCAACGGAAGGGATAACCTCAGCATACTTAGCCAGAGCCACCGCACTATAGAGTAAGGGGATACCCCCTGCCGGAGCAACTTGTTTGGGCAATTGGTTTGGAATCTGCTGTATATCCAATGGCAATTCGGTTGATTCGCGCGGAACCCCGTCTGCCCAGCCGGTCCGACCATAAAGAGTTGGATCAAAGTATTGAGGAATAATCTGTTGAGCAAGGTAGGTTCTGACTTGAGTTTGCAATGAAGGGGAAAGGTGTGGATAGGCCAGAGACAAGGTTAATAAAGCTTCAGCCGGGTGAGAAAAATAATCGGCATAGTCAGAATAATTATGGAGATGAATCGTGGTATACCCCGGTCGCAACAACCTAGCGTTAACAATCTGCTGCACTTCCCGATGAAGAATACTAGATAACTCCTGTTGTGTGGTATTGACAATATCAACACCTTGATGTTTGGGAATTAAAGGTAATTGACTGCCTCCACCGCCCGGACCATAGGCGATAATCGCATTGCTACGATGGGTGAAAATCATGCCGTGATAAGGGATCAAGGGATTATTATCAGCATGGCTATGGTACTGGCCATTAAGTGTCCGGTAGTGACTATTGGGAGCAAAATCCTGGCTGCCTACATACCAACCCAAATGCCGGGAAATGGCCCCATCAGAGATCTCCCACATCGCACTATACCCGGGCAACTGTCCACCGATGCTGTAGGACCATAGCTGACCAGTTCTTAGTGGGGTTTGAATAGAAAACCAGTCTGCCACTCGATCACAGCACAAACTGCGATAGAGCATACCGCCACCGCCGGAAAGAGCTTGGGGTTCAGCCATCGCCGCCCAGCCACCCTGAGGTCGAGGCTGCCCATCGCTAGAAAGTGTTGTGCCTACCAAACTTAAAACTCCCGGGTCCTGGTCAGTCCAGCCATAGACTTTGCCTTTGGCGTCACTGCAGCACCGGAACGGGCCTCCAGCGTAGAGGATTGCGCCGCTGGAATCCACCACCGGAGGGTAACGGGTAGCGCCGGGTTTAGTCCACCAAGCAAAAGGCAGTGATTCCCCAAAACCATCGCCATCAGAATCGTAAGTATATTCTTGACCATTGGTTAAATACAACGCCACCATTGGCCGATTCCAGTATAAATGCTTGCCATCAACTGCTACCGGATCGGCCTCCCAGGCTTCAGTCACTGAGTGGGCATCAAAAAGACTATAGCCATTAGACCAGCTTCGAGGCGACAGGACGGGACCCATATAAGTGCCTTCGACCCGCTGCGGCCAGACCCCATTTCCTGCAAGGTTGGGTGAATCACCACTATTAGGTCTAGTCCGGCTTTCCCGATAGGTTTCTGTTCCAGCCAAAACAAGCTTATCTTTGTAAATCACCGGCCACCAGGAATGATAGCCGTCACTGGAGAGTTTGGTTGATCGCCAGACTCGGCTCCCGGTCTGAGCATTGAGAGCATAGGCATAATTATCATCAGAAGCATAGTAAATAATTCCGTCTTTATAGGCAGGGGAAAAGTGGATTCCCCCGTCCCCCTCCGGAGCATCATAACGCCAAATCAGTTGCCCTTGTCGGGGGTGGCCTTGGCCACCAATGGCATAAAAGATCCCATCTCGATTACCAAAACAGACAACTGGCCGACCAGTGTTATCGGGAATGACTAAGGGATTGGTATCATACCCGGCGGAAGCGCCTGCATAAGCCCAAAGATAATTGCCATTATCAGCATCAAAAGCATGGAGTTTGTGATCATATCCGCCAAAGTAGACTACATTATTATAGACTGTTGGTGAATGACTCAAGGGCAGCTGGGTATCGTACCGCCAAGCCAAACTGCCATCGCCGGCATTAAGCACAACCAAACCGTTAGCTGTGGCTATATACAGCTTGTTGTTGCTAGTGATAACTTGGGTCTTCTGGTCAATATAGGCTTCGATCGGACGATACCAGGCCGGGAAGAGGTTACCGCTTACTTCTTCGCTCACCCAACTGGTCCTTTGGGGGTTAGCCCCGGCCATAAACCAATTCGGATTCGGCGTGGGTGTCGGCGTTTGCCCCCAAACCCGTATCGGCCACCACCCACTCAACATTAACAAAAAGATCCACATTCTCTTAGTATAACGCCTGCACTACCGCGTTAAAATCAAAGATCTCCACCAAACCAGAACCGTTTAAGTCTAATTGATTATCATTAGTGTCAAATTCGATCACCATCTGTCGTATATCTCTAAAATCGACTACCCCATCGCCATTGACATCATTAGCCACCGGTTCACCCTGAGTAATCCGTAAACTGACCTCATTGCTCCAGGGTAATTCCGTCCGGGTCACCGACACTTCTCCGGTGATATCCGGTTGGTCCAAGCGCTCTATCACCGGTCTAAATACCATCTGCCGTAAGCCCGGTTGAACAGTATATCCGCCACTTAAATCCACCTCTATTCCCCCATCCTGAACCCAATTTGCCTGGCCGTGGACATCCGGCCAAACAAACTGGTTGGTCGGCGTACAGACTTGGTCACTGATACACACCTTAACTTCCAGTTTGCCGGTGTAAGGCTGGCCGGAACTTTGACTTCGCGCCCTTAATTGGTAACTCCCGGTCTGGCTGACTGCCCTGGGCCAAAGACTCACCACCAGCGGCTCCCCGATGTAGTAGTTCCGCAGTTTTAACTGGATCGGAGGCTCGAGCGGACCTGGTTCCCAGCAAGCCGGATCATCTTTCGTGGTCAGATCAGTATCGCACTTACCCGTTAAGCCCCACTTATCCAATTGGACCAAACCGATCCCCCGGGCTAAATACCAATCCTCCCGGGTAATCCAACGACCAGGTTGGCCAATTGGGGCGATAGGCAAACCGGCTTCAAAAAACCTCAAGCGTACCGCCGGCCCGCTATAAGCCGGTGTTTCCACCTCCTCGTCATAAATCTGTAAATCCCAGTAGTGGCCGGGACTAGGCTGGTAACCCACTCGACAATTCTTACCTTCGGGTATCAACTCACCTGTCGGGTAAAACCGATCCACCTTCTTCAGGCTCCAACCGTTATAAGCGTACCGAGCTGACCATACATAAGGGGCATAATAGGTATTTTCAAAATTGTGCACCCCGTCATCCGAATAGTGTTTGGTTTGCAAGCCAAAATCCGGGCTAAACGTACCCCCTTCAGCCAAGGGATTTGCCAAGTGGGTCGGAAACTGGTAGCCTTTATGGTATAAAATGCCCATCATATTTTCAGACCATTTTTCCCCCTCTTGAAAATATGAAATCAGATGGCGCTGATTTTGCAGACCGGAAGCATTGCCATTGTGATATTTTGGCCCCCAATAACCTTCTTCCTTATCTTTTGTTACCCGCCAAGGATAAACCAAATTACCGCAAAGATTGGAAACTTCATCGATTGATACTCGGGAAGTAAAGACCACCGGTTCCGGGGCGTAATGATTTATCCCCGCTAATGTCCACGCATGACCTGGAGCTAAATTCCAATATTCTTTTAAGTCGTATTTTTCACCCGGAAAGGTAGTGGTCGAATCCACGTTGACCACCAATTGACAACCTTGACAAGCATCAATTCCACCTGGAACTTCGGGCCAATGAGCCATTGTCCCCCGTTCACAACCAGTACAACTAAACCCCGGATTGCCGCTGCAAACCCAGCCATCGACCTGAACCAGATTAGCCGTCAGGACATACTCACCGTTTACCGGTATCTGCCAGGGAGCAGAGATGGTCCCATCGGCATACGTCCCGCCATTAATCTGAACCCAATTATTCGCCGGACCAGTCTTGGTTAAGTCATCCAGCGCTTGTTTATACCATAAGTTGATACCGGTTATACTACCACTGCCACTGGCGTTGATGGTGACCCATTCTCCAGGGATATACACTGCTTTGGCCGGTTGAAGCTGTATCCCGGCACAGCTGACACCAGGTTCCTGTGCCGCCACCGGCCGCGGCCACCAAAGCCACAGATAAATTAATACCACCAGACTCCACATAAACTCAGTATAGCGCCTGCACTACCGCGTTAAAATCAAAGACATCCACCAGACCAGAACCGTTGATATCAGCCGGTAGGTCCTCTTCCCCATATCCAGCTATCACCCGCCACACATCCCGGATATCCAAGACCTCATCTCCGGTCAAGTCTAAGCCAACCTGGATTACCACCTCGTTACTCCAGGGTAGGTTGGTATTGGTCACCACCATTTCGCTGTTCTTAAATTCGGCGTAATACTCCGGTACCCGCTCGACCAAGGGTCTAACCACCAACCGGTATGGTCCAGGCGGTAAATTCTGATCTAGAGTAAAACTGTTTCGGCCCGCTTGCACCCAGGTGTTATACCAGACTCGCTGATTGGCCGGTGTACAGCCTGACCCCAAGCAATCTTTAATCTCCAGCCAACCCGTATATGGCCCAGTTTGGCTGGTTAGGCTCAAAGCCACCACTCCACCGGCTGTGGCCGTCTGCCCCGAGGTGAGCGCCAGCGCCAGCGGCCCGCTCAAATAGTAATTGACCAGGTTCATCTCCAGGTTGGGTTCACTCATTACCGGATAATTGCCCTGACTATCTTTAAGGCAATCTGAGTGGGTGCCGATAATAGCGCCGCTGCTGTTATATACATGGCAATCCCGTTCCAATAATTTCACCCGGCCAATGCCTTTGGCAAAAATCCAGTCCTCCCGAATGTGCCAGCGATCGGTCCCCTCAAAGTTAATCGCCGCTGACAGCGACGCCGCTTTGGGCATCCCGGCTTCGATTAAAGTTAAACGAATAGCCGATCCCTGGTAAGCCGGCGTGGTTACCTGTGGTTCAAACGTCACCTGCTGGCCAAAAAATCGCTCCGTGCCGTGACCGGTTTCCGGATCACTGTTCCCCCGATAGAACCAATCACACAGCTCGTTGCCCTCATCCTTCCAGGTGATATAACCATCGCCATTGGTATCGCCATAGCTAATCTGACCGTCACCGTTAGTATCATTAAAATAGTTCGGGTAGAAGGTATCTATAAACTGCATTTTCTGGCCGTCAACCACATACCGCTGACCAAAGACATGAGGCGCATGGTAATTCAGGTCAAATGCCCTCAAGCCATCATCCGTAAGATGCCGGTTAACCGAGACGTAATAATCATCGTTGGTTTCCCAACCCAAAGTTCCTAGTTTATTGACCGCTTGGGCTTCCCACAAATAATGCTTGTTGATCACCTTACCCACCGTCAGGTTCGACCACCGCTCCTCCTTTTCATCCACGCCTTCATAAATGTCGCTATCGTCAAAATAAGTCAAGAGTTTCCTAAAGTTAGTGGCCGTGTTTGGTAAAATATAACCCTCGATTTTGTCTTTGTAGAACCGCACCGGTTGCAGGATGTAGCCGCAGATGTTGACCTTCTCCTCAGCGGTCACCCGGGTCATAAACTCGGTTCGGGTCTCTCCCGGACAGATAGTTCGCTGCTCTCCGCCACAATACTTAGTGGTACCTCGGAATAGCCAGGAATGACCTGGTTCATATTGCATGTACTCTTTTAAATCATCCGGCGAGGTCAAGCCATAACGGTCATTGACCACTACATTTTTATGACACCCCTGACAAGCGGTGGTATAAACCGTTGACGCTTGCCCCCCGCCGGCCAAAACTCCCTGCTCACAGCCGGGGCAAAGGTAGCCCGGATTGCCGGCGCAGACATAACCGTCAGGTTGGTAGATATTAACCATTAATAGGTATTCACCATTAGCCGGCACCGTCCAGCTACCCTGCCAGCTTTGAGTATTAGCGTCAAAACTGCCCTGGATTCCTTGAGAGACAAACGGCTCCCGGACAATATTCCTGGTCGCTTGAATGTAGCGTACCCCAATATTATTCACCTCACCGGCAGTCGAAACGTTGATAGTCACCGTCTCCCCCGGGCTATATGCCGGCTTTTCCGGACTTAAAGTGATTCCCTGGCATAGGCTCTGGGGCACCAGAGGCGTCGGTGTTTGCGCCCAGACCCGAACCGGCCACCACCCACTCAACATTAACAAAAAGATCCACATGATCTCAGTATAGCGCCTGCACTACCGCGTTAAAATCAAAGACGTCCACCAGACCAGAGCCGTTAATATCAGCCCCCTGGTCCTCTTCCCCAAAGCCTTCGACCACCCGCCAAACATCCCGGATATCCAGAACCCCATCACCGGTGACATCGCCCGGTTCTGGGGCCATTAACGGCCTAACCACCCCCATATCCAAAGACAGCATAAACAGATTGCGGTAAGCGGTATTACGTGGTTCCTCCAAACCATCATCCATAAAATCATTCCCATCATAAACCACATAGACTTTGTCCTCCTCCGGTACATAGACCGGTGACCCTAAACCGATATGACCTTGATGCGCCACTTCTTTACCCGGTAATAAGAAATAATCACCTTCCATACCCCCATCACATCCGATCCCGGCTCGCCGATAGGCCAACAACCGCTTATCGGTCACATACGGCCAGTTAAACAGGTCCCGACTCCAATACAAGGCCACTCCGGCATGGCCGATTATATTGGTTGGACAACTAGCCATTAGCCAAGACCAGGGTGAATCCGGATGGGACATAACATTGGTAAACATCAAGTACAGCCCCGAGGCGGTGTCATAATAAATGCCGGCATTCTCAGCGTCTTCACTAAAGGGAATTAACATCTGGTGGGTCTGGCTTGGTCCTAAAGCTTCATAAGGCCCCAGAAGGTTACCGTTTCGGGCTTTAGCTACAGCCATACCCCACTTCGGTTCAGTCGTCGCTTGAGTGGTGTACACATAATACAAGTCAGCGTCCTTTTGGAGCAGCGTCCCCATCGGCGCCCCGCTGTTAACCGTCCCACCGGTAATCAGTAACGGTGGGTCAGTCGCTGTCGCGTTGGCACTGCTCCCGTCTCCTTTAAGCCTTCGAAACGGTCCCAAGGGATTGTCGGCCATCGCCAAACCCATTTTGTAATACCCGCTAAACCCCGGTCGGCCCCAAAACTCACCCCCGCCCAAATGAGCGCTGGCGCCCAGATAAAAATCGTAATAATGCTCCCCCACCTTAAAGATAGTCGAGCCATTGCTGCCATGCAACTCCCACGGCCGCACTTCACCAGTCATGACCACTTCACCCCGTTTGGTCCACGGTCCCAAAGGGTGATCGGCTACGGCCACATTGGTAATCCAATGGCTGTTACCCCTGACTCCGTCATAATACAGATAATACTGGCCGCCATCGGCCAGAAGAAAAGCATCCCGGGTGTTCAAGCCGTCCGGCCCGCTCAGAAACAACCGATACTCATCATATTGACCAAAGGTCCAAATATGCCGACCGACATTCCACATCTGGTACGCTGACATCTGCGGCTGGCGCACCACTGAAAATATATCAATCCCCGATAACGCCGGAATATTCTCTAAGCCATTCCCACCCCTGGAGTGGTCCACCCAACGCTCGGTCAGCGTTTCCGGCTCACAAAAAATATTGTCCACCATTGGTTTTTCCCAACAGGGGGAATTAACATTATTGACTGACACCGCTCCAAAAAACCACAACTGGTCATCGGTCACTATCAGAATCACATCATCTTGAGTCCACTGCATCTGATCGATATGATCCCTGCCCTGAAGCGGTTGTTTCCCTGACGGTGAGTCAGTCTCCTGCCAATCCACCCTTTTATCCCGGCCATTAGCCTGGCAGACACCTTGAGCATTAATTCGATAAGACCAGTAGCCTTTCATGGCTGTTATTTCCCCGGTGACCGGATGAATGGCCAAGGCATCCACCCCATCTGATGGAAACATACTACAGTCACTCCACCTTTGTCTCAATGATTGCTGGGTCCAGGTCAAAGTTCCTTGAGCTTTAAACCAAGCTTCATCACCCCGGGTCACCAACTGATCGCCGTTGCCGTAGTAATTCCAGGTGTCAATGGTGCCATCCGTCGGTGGGTGATTGGCCTCCTCTCGCCAGATATCCTCATAGGTCAAACCCCGCTCCAAGATCACTCCATGACGAGTGACCCCGGTAACGCCGTCCCAACCGGTCGGCGGTGGTGTCGGTGTTATCTGGGCTGACACCGCCCCCGCCCACCCCAACCACCAAATTACCACCAGCCAAATCATTAGCCCCATACCTCATCCTAGCAAATTGGGGCTTGCATTGTCTCCATTACTAACTTATAAGAATCACAAAGGAAATTATATTTATGCTAGGGCTAATTTTGATAAAGTCCCTTAAATCATTTCTTTTTGTTCTAGTCTTCTCCCTGTTTCTTTCTGTCACCCCCCAAGCCGCCAAAGCCCAGTCAACTTGTGATGATTCTATTCACGTCAGTCCGGCTTTGACCGATTTTACTGGTCCTTACCAACGCTTACAGTGGAGTCCTAATCCTAACGATCCGGTATACATCGAATACCCAGATTATACGGGTGGTCTTTATCCCAATGGGGCTAATGTCCGACCGCCAACCCACGAAGCCGCTGGGGTGGCCATCGCAAGCCAAATCCAACCGCTCGATCACCTCGGCAATCCGGATCCCAATGGTCAAATCGGCATGTTAGCCATTGGCATGTCCAACACCAAGCAGGAATTTGATACTTTTATGCGCTTGTTTGACGAACCGAGTGATCCTTACTCTAGCCAAGTTAATCCTCAACTTAAGGTAGTGGATGGGGCGTTGGGAGGCGGAGTCTTGGAGATCTGGTCCAACCCCAATCATCAAAGCTACCCCACCTACTGGCAATATCTCGATGATCAACTCGTCCTAGCCAACCTTGACCCCGACCAAGTTCAAATAGTCTGGATTAAAATCACCGAGATGGATTATTTAGCCGCTTTTCCGGACAACATCCTGCGTTACGAGGGGAGAATAAAAACCCTAATTAAAGCTGAAGTTCATGACCGGTTTCCTAATGCCAAAATAGTTTATTTATCCAGCCGGACCCGAGCCCATGCCTATCATATTGGGAATTTAAATCCCGAGCCGTATGCGTTTGAGACCGGCTTTGGGGTCAGAGCCGTCATTGAAGACCAACTGAACGGGACCGATTTAAAT
>MHDC01000033.1 GCA_001803415.1 Microgenomates group bacterium RBG_16_45_19
CTTGGGAACATTTAAATTTGCTCATAGTGGGGCAGTAATTTGTAACACTATGAGTCTACATTAAGTAATCCAGGTGCGAAACTCGTGAAGGTAATTGGTAAAAATAAAAATAGGTGTTTGTAAGGGTGAAGTTTGTTTATTGACAGCGGTCAAGCCGCCTCGCTAGACTTAAAGGGTATGAAACAAATAACGCCGGTTAAATGGTTAGGGGTAATAATACTAATAATCATCGTTGGCCTAATCGGTTGCTATATCTTTCACCCTTTGACGGTCGCAGTCACCGGTTACGGAGAGGTAGAAGCCCCGGCAGATTCGGCGGTAATAGCTTTTACCATTGCCGACGTCAATCAATCACCGGCCCAGGTCCAGATGAATATTATGAACAAAGCCCAGGAAATGAAGCAAGTCTTGGTGGATAATGGTTTTAAGGCGGAAGAGGTGATCTTATCGGTCCCGACCGTGGAAGTGGGTCAAGGCGGCTACCAGGCGACCATGAGTCTGGGGGGGACAACTGATCGAGTTCAGGATATGTCGGTCTTGAATGCCTTACTATATGAGCGCGGGGCAGTTTATGTCGCCCAGCCGATCTTGTCCACCAAAGAGACCGCTCAATGGCAGTCGGCAGCCATGGATTTGGCTTTAGCCGACGCCAATCTAAAAGTGAGTAAAATCGCCGCGGATAAGCATAAATTGTTCAAGCGCTTGGTCGGGATCATGGAGTCGGATAATTCTCAAGTTCAAGCCACTACTCTGACTCAATCAGCCATACCGGTCCAACAACAGGAAGGGCAGGTCTTAGTGGCTCAAGATACGATCAAGGTGAGTCGGGCGGTGGTGACGACATACAAGTTGTGGTAAAGCCTTGAGCGCCGGCTGGACAGGGAGTTTTTTCTCTTGGATAATGAAAGGGTTAATGGTTTAAGCCTGCCCGATGACGATTGAGCCGACGACGATCTTCTATCTGACGCTGTTTATCCTGATTATTCTGGAAGTGATTGTTATCTACCTGATTGGGTCGTATTACCGCCTGCTCAAGTCTTATGACGCGGTCATGGCCAAGCAGCGGCAAATGGAGCAGGACGTAGCCCAAAAAAGTCAGGAAATGCTGGCGGCGGCCGAACAGCAAGCCCAAAGTATCGTAGCCACCGCCAATACCAAGGCCCAGCAGGTGGTGACTCAGGCCCAGGGGTTTGATCAACAAACTCAAGGGGTGATCCAGGGAGCTTTACAGACCTTTTTGACCGAGGAAACCCGGACGTACAAGGCGACTTTTGACGCGGTCAGAAAGGATGTCCTGGATTATGTGGCGGAGCTAAACTCGGCTTACCGCCAGCGGGCTGATCAAGAGATTAGCCAGATTAACCAGACTTTTTCTCAGGAGATGCGCCAGGCGACCACGACCGCGCAGTCGGCTTTAAATGAGGCATATAAAAAGATTGAGCAGGAGGTGGCCACCTATAAAGCCCAGCGGTTAAAAAATATGGATGAACAGATTAACCAGCTGTTACAACGGGTGATGCGGGATGTCCTACACAACGTCATCGATCGGGACTTACATGAGCAATTGATTATGGAGGCGATTGATGCGGCGCGACAAGAACACGTCCTTTAAACTACCCGAAGCTTTGTTCACGGTTTGCCGGACGACCAACGAGCGACGGCAGTTGATTGACGAATTGCAGTTTATTGAACAACAATTATATTCAACTGATAAGCTTGATATAAAAGAGATAATTGATAATAATTGTCGTGAATCAACGAAAGAAATTGTAGTGGAGATTTTGGGTCAGGATAAGGTTTTATTTCAACAGCGGATCAACGGTTTTATCGAGACGACCAAGACCTTACCCCAGGTGAAGCTAACTTTAGCCTGGGAACCGACCAACCAGTTTATCTTACGGCTATGGCAGAAAGTGGTCAGCTACACGCAAGGGCCGGTACTCTTGGCCATCCGCTTTGACCCCTGGTTGATCGGTGGCGCCATCATCACGGCCAAGGGTAAATACGGCGATTACAGCTTGAGGGGGCGGATTGATCACCTCTTGAAGGAGAAGACAAGTTATGTATAGTTTTGCCACTTACCTCAAGAAAAATAAACAAGTGGGGGCAGTCACCGGGATCAATAACGCTTATGTCATGGTTGAGGGTATACCCGAGGTCAAAGTGAACGAGCTAGTCAGTTTTGAAAATCGAGCCATCGGCCTGGCCGCCCAACTATTACCCGAGACCGTCAGAGTAATGCACCTCTCCGGGCCGGTGCCGGCTTTGGGCACCCAGGCAACCTTAACCCGAGAATTGATGACGGTCAAAGTGGATAGCCAGGTACTGGGGGCGCTCCTAGATGGCTTAGGTCGGGTGGTCCAGAGCGGCGGGGGCAGTGAGGAGCAGTTACCGGCGGCGAGTTTGCCGATAGACGGCCGACCGTTACCGCTAAATCGGCGGCGGATGGTGACTCAAGCCTTGGAAACCGGGGTAGCGATTGTCGATATTTTGGTGCCTTTAGCCAGGGGTCAACGGGAACTAGTCATTGGCGACCGGAAAACGGGTAAAACAGAGTTTGTCAGGCAAACGATGCTGTCGCATATGTTTAACGGCGGTATTTGTGTTTACGGCGGGATTGCCCGGCGGGCGGCCGATGTTAACACCCTAACAACCTATTTTCAGAGCAAGGGTTTGCTCAATCATTTGGTACGGGTGGTATCGATGGCCACGGATACGACGGCGGCCTGCTATTTGGCTCCGTATACGGCGATGGCCGTTGCCGAGTACTTTAGGGATCTCGGGCGAGAAGTAGTCATCGTCTTAGACGACATGACCTTGCACGCCAAGTATTGCCGGGAGTTAGCCCTCTTGGCCAGGCAGCCCCCGGACGTAACGCTTATCCTGGGGATATTTTTTACGCGCATTCGCGGATTATGGAACGAGCCGGCGTGTTTGATAAAGGTTCCATTACTTGTTTGCCCATTGCCGATACGGTCTTGGGTGATTTGTCGGGTTATATCCAGACCAACTTAATGTCCATGACTGACGGCCACCTCTATTTTGACCATGACTGTACAACCAAGGTCGCCGGCCGCCGGTCAACGTGTTTTTATCGGTGTCCCGGGTTGGCCGGCAGACGCAAACCCCCCTCCTTCGGTCATTGAGCCAGGAACTATTACGCTTTTTGGCGCATCATGAGCGGCTGCAGAAGCTGGTGCATTTTGGCGGGGAACTGACCGGGGACGTCAAGCATCTGTTAGCCTTGGGAGAACAACTGGAAACTTTCTTTGACCAGACGGAAGATATGACCATCCCGGTGGCGGTCAATGCCGTGGCCTTGGCTTCGATTTGGGCGGGCATGTGGCAGGGTTATGACTTGAGTCAAATGCGCCTCAAGGTCCATGATCTGGTTAAGCGTTATTACAGCGAAGACCGGGTTCGGGCTCAACTGGATAACATGATTAAAACTTACAGTGATTTTTCTCAGTTAACCGATGCCGTTAAGGCGATGCCCGATTTGATCATGGGCGTAGCGAAGGAAAATTAAGCGATGGCGACCATCAAACAACTGACCAACGAAATTGAGGATATGGGGACGTTTGGGGATCTGACTCGGGTTTACGGGGAGGTGGCTTTGACCCGGATGAATCGAGTCCGGGCGGAGGTCTTAGCCAACCGCCGCTTTTTAGAGCAACTCAAAGGGGTGTTTGCCCAAGTCCAGGCGGCTTACCTGAAGCAGTTAGCGGTTAAGGCCGGCGCCAACCGTCGAACCCCAAAACAGGAGCGGATCTCGGTGTTACAACATAATGGCATGACGGTGATGGTGTTGTTGTCGGCTAACATGCGCTTGTACGGGGATATCTTAAGGCGGACCTTCGCCACCTTCATGCAAGCGGTCCATCAGGAGCGGTGTGAAGCGACCATCGTGGGGAAGGTGGGTTTAACCATGTTTAAGGAAGAGATGGGCTTAGCCCCAGTCACCTATTTTGATTTTCCGGATGATCGAGTCGATCGCAAACTATTGGGGGAAATTATTAATCATTTAGTTCAGTACGAACGGGTAGTCATCTGGTACCCGAGGTTTCGGAACGTGATCAAGCAGGAGCCGGTGGAGCTGTCGATCTCGGCCCAACAGCCGATGGGTCAGGTGGCACCGACGCTAACTCAAGCCTTCCATTTTGAGCCGTCATTAGAGGCGGTGATGGCTTTCTTTGAGCGGGAGATTTTTGCCACCTTTCTCGAGCAAACGATCCGGGAAGCCCAGTTATCGAAATTTGCTGCCCGAGCCATGAGTATGGATCGGGCTCAAGAGACGATTAGTAATAAAAAACAGCAGCTGGTCAGCAAGCGCCGCCTGGTGGTTAAAGAGATTAATAACAAACGGCAGGTGAACTTGATGCCGGCATACTTATGAAGTTGAAACCAACTAACGGGTTAATTACCAGCGTCAGCGGTTCGGTGGTCTTGATCACTTTTGCCGAAGCCATGCCCCAAATGGGCGAGTTGTTAGCCTTGGGGGGCGAGACCGAGGACTTGATGGTGGTGGTTGGGGCTGAAGATCAAGAAACGGTGCGGGCTTTAATCCTGGGTGAGGCCAGCCGCTACGCTCGCGGCATCCAGGTGAAGCGGATAAATCAGGTTCTTACTTTTCCGGTAGGCCAGCAGATGTTGGGCCGGGTGGTGGATGCCTTTGGCCAACCGCTGGACGGCGGGCCGGCTTTGGTTGGTAAAGACACCCGGCCGGTAGAGCGGGTCGCCCGGAGTAGCGTGGGGCAGGCGGGCGTATCACGGCAGCTAATTGTGACCGGGATCAAAATCATTGACTTGTTTACCCCCTTCGTGGCCGGATCGACCATGGCCTTGTTCGGCGGCGCCGGGGTGGGCAAAACCATGCTCCTGACTGAGCTATTGCATAACGTCATTCGGACTGAACCAGGCAAAACGGTGTCGGTGTTTGCCGGAGTAGGTGAGCGGAGTCGGGAAGGCTTGGAGTTGTGGCAAGCGTTGACTAAAAGCGGGGTGTTTGCCTCGACCAGCTTAATCTATGGGCAAATGGGGGAGACGCCGGTAGTTCGCTTCTTGACCGCCCAGGCAGCTTCGACTTTAGCCGAGTATTTTCGCGATGAACTGGGGAAGAATGTACTCTTTTTTATGGATAACACTTTTCGCATGGCTCAAGCCGGCAACGAGTTGTCAGCCATGATGGGGGTCTTGCCGTCGGAAGACGGCTACCAGCCGACCTTGGAGAGTGAGATGGCCCATTTCCATGAACGGCTGGCCTCAACGGCTAAAGCCCAGGTAACGGCGGTAGAAGCGATCTATGTGCCTTCGGATGATATGGCTGATCATGCCATCCAAGCGGCGATGCCTTACCTGGACGCGGTGGTGGTGTTAACCCGGGAGGCTTATCAGCAGGGTTGGCTGCCGGCGATTGATATTCTGGCTTCGACTTCCACTAATCTGACGCCGACAGTGGTGGGCGAAGGTCATTTCCGGGCAGCCTTAGCGGTGAAAAAAGTCTTGGAGAAAGCCCGAGGCTTGGAACGGATTGCCACCTTGATGGGGGAGGCGGAATTGGCTAAAGACGATCTGCTCACTTTGAAACGAGGGCGGAAGTTGAGAAATTACTTTACTCAGAATTTCAACGTGGCCGCCGATCAGCGGGGAGTGGCCGGCGTTTTGGTCCCCTTGCAGCAAACGATCGCCGATGCTCAGGCGATTTTGGATGGCCATTTTGATGGGGTACCGGAGCAGGACTTCTTGTATATCGGTGCCGCCGAGGAGAGCCGCCATGGTCAAAAATGATCAATTGCAATTGACGATTATGTCGCCTGAGGAGGAAATGTATTCGGGTGAGGTGCAGACGGTCTCAGCTCAGAACGCCAAAGGCAGGTTTGACATTCTACCGCGTCACGAAAATTTTATTTCGATTATTTATGGTCAAATTTCGTTTCGGGAAATGGATGGGAATTTGAAGAGCCGGTTAATGGACCAAGCGGTGATTATGGTCAGTCAAAATCAAGTGCAAATCTTCACCGGCTTAAGACACCAACGCCGCTAAATGACGATTGAGCCAGAGGTGGGATTCGGACCCACGACCCCTTGTTTACCCGCCCGCCTGGGACACGCATGGAGCCGTCTCAGGGATTCGAACCCTGGACCCATCGCTTACAAAGCGATTGCTCTACCACTGAGCTAAGACGGCGTGTCGGGCAGGCAAAACAAGTGCTCTAACCGCTGAGCTACCCTGGCATTCCAGTTATTTAAGACTATTGTAGCTCAAGGGGGCAAGCGACGGCAGGGGGCGAGCTGGGGCAACCTAGGGCGGTAATCTTAGCTAACCAGGGACAATAAAGACTGGAACCCAAATCACCCCGCTCGACCCCGCTGGGCAAGGCGTCACAGAGTTCGATGGATAAATCAACCAGGCGGGTGGTAGCCGGGTCCAGGTGCCAGGACCAATAACGCCAGTACTTATCACCCGGATCGCCCCCACAGCCATAATTGAAGCCACTGGAACCGCCGATAACTTGGCCATGAGGGTGGACATCTTTTAGCCCGTAATAGTTGTCGTAGCCTAATTCGATGGTGGCCGGGTCGGTAGTGTAGAGGCAGAAGGATTCATCGGCGACTTGGACGGTAAAGTAAACACCGACCGCCGAGGTGGGATTTAGGCTCTGGCCGTAGGTTTGGTAGAGGTGGTTAAAGTAGTTGAGGTCGAGAGAGTTGACAGTCTGAGCCAGCAGGAGGTGATAGTCCAGAAAATCGACATCGCCGTCAAGATCCAGATCGGTGGGGTAGTTGCCGGTAGCCTGGATTGGCGCTGGCAGCCAGAGGTTGAGGGAGATAAGCAAGGCGATAACCAGTTTAAGCATCTTAGCGTTGATTATAGCCAGCGGGGGTAGGACTAGACAATTGCCAGGCTTCTCCGGTAAAATACCCCCGAAATATATAGGATAGTATGGGAAAAGAAATACTTCAATTTTCAAGAAGAGATTTTCTTATAGCAAGTAGAGTGGTAGGGTTATCGGTATTGCTGTCGGCGTGTGGGGTGGAAATAAGTCAAACACCTGAATTTAAGGGGGAAGAGGCTGGCGGCTTAATAGAAGTAGATACCGGAGACAGAATCGCGCCGTTAAACACGCGGCAGTTAGGCCAGCTGATTAATGAACAATGGTTGTTAACACCGGTAAGCGGGTGGCAGTTGGATGCCGAAGCAGTTGATCCCCACCTTATAGCTGAAAGTCGGGAGGTGTGGTTGGCAGGATTAAGTGATATTTTATCAATCGGATTTCTAGAGAGTGATCCGAATTTATGGGGGGCGATTTTCCAGAGCAAAAACGCCCATAAAGTGATTGGACGATCTGGGGCGGTATCCAGTCACCATTTTTCTGAGGATTTGATCAAGATGGCGGTCTTCTATGCAAATGAGGTGATGATTGAGCCGCCACCCCCGCCGCCAAAAATTTACCAAGTGATGCTAATACATCCAGAGAAAAATGAGTCAGAGGCGGTGATTATTGCCCAACATGGTCTATATTTTTGGCAAGTCGTTCGAAAGACCGCTCAATTAGAAGACAATGGATTACTCGTTTATTATCCTTTGGAGTTAGAAGGTGAGGAGATAGAGAGTGGAAACAAGGATGAGTTAGCCAAGGAATTTGGTTTGTTAAAAAAAGATACTGAAGTAGTCAAAGTTGGGAAAGGCTATAAATTACGCTTATTTTATTCACCTAAAGGCAAGCTAGAGTGGGGTCTAATGGTGGGCGAACCTGAAGATCAAATATTAATGACCCAGCCAAGTTGGGGATCCAGAATTGAAAATATGCCAAATTGGGATCGAGTTGAAGACAAAAATTTGTGGTTAGACGTCACTGAATATTATCGGTCTAAACAGGAATTTTACCTTCTAGGGATGAACAATATTGAATTTTTAATTAAGCTACTGGACAAGATGGATGAGTTTATTTTACCTCAAGATCCGCTGTTGACCCAAAAGTTGGATCAGGTTGATTATTTACAGCAGTTAGAGGCTAACCAAAACTGGGCCATGGTGATGCCTGGAGATGCTTTGGATGTTTGGGATGATTATGGTGATGCGGCTGAAAAAGTTGGCTGGTTGCATCCAGGTGAGGTATTGCCTTTTCAGATAGAACAAAGGAACTTTAAACACTACCTTAAAGTTGGAAATGATAAGGGTGGTAAGGCGTTTTGGCTGAAGTTAACACCTAATGTAAGACAGCGGTTGATACTAATAAATGGTGAGAATTTCATTGAATTGGCTAAGGTGCTAGCGACCTTGCAGGGGAAAACTACGCCCCTTAATCAAGGACTGGCTTCCAGATTAGAGACAGGTTGGGTATCTCTAGAACAAAGGGTTGAAAGAGTTAATATATTTGAACAGTATCTAGTGCAGTTAGAGATGGAATTAGGTAATGACTCAAAGTAAACCCAAGAGCAGATTGAAGTCAAAGATGTCGATTAGGCCAGTGCCGATGAGATTATAGGTAGGGAAAGTTTTAGCGAACTGAGATATCAGGTGGGTAAGGTCCAGATAGTCTTGGTCTAAATCTTGGTCAAAGTCACCGACCAGGGGAGTGACCCGGATTTGAACTTCTTGACTCCAAGGCAGCTCGGTGGTAGTTAGCCTGGTTTCGTTGCCGGTGTCCGGGGGACTGGTCGAGATGAGCGATCTAAAGACCGAATGATATAAGCCTGGAGTGAGGTTGGGGTAGCGAGATAGGTCTTCGATAGCCGTTCCGTCTTGAACCCAGAGCCAGTTGAAGGGTGAACCATAAGTACAGTCAGAGTCGCTGATGCAAGTTTTGGCTTCTAAATAGCCAGTGTAGGGGAATCCTTCTGGGGTAGTGGCGGATAAGGTGTATTGACCGGTTGGAGTGACGGTGGGGCGATCGAGACTGATGGTCAGCGGGCCACCCACATAGTAATTATGAAGTTTAAGTTGGACCGGCGGATTAAGCATGGGTGTATCGCTGGTGCATTCGGGGGCAGGATTGGATTCTTGGCAGTTAAGATCGTGTTTTTCGTCGAGTTGGACTAAGCCGATATTTTCAGCCAAATACCAATCTTCCCTGAGTTGCCAACCGGACCCAATCGGGTAACCGGCTTCCAGGAAGCGGTAACGTAAAACCGGGCCGGAATAAGCTGGGGTGGAGGCGGAGTCAGGGATAATTTTAACCTGCCACCAGCGCAATTGGCCATTAGGGTTATAACTTAGATCGCAAAAATTATCCGGATTTTGGCCCCAAACTTTATCGATTTTGGAAAGCTCCCAGTTTGAGTGGGTAAACCGCTCGAGGGAAAAGTAGGGGGCATAATAGGTGTCTTCAAAATGTCTGAGGTCGTCGTCATAGAAATGTCTGAGACTGACCGGACAAGTCGGACAATAATCACCCAGTTGGCTTAAAGGTTGGGAGGGTGATAAGGGGAAGCGATAAACTTTATGGAAGAGGGCACCTATCGCCTGGGAGTGCCAGCTTTCGCCTGAACTGAGGTAGGTTAAAAAGAAGCGGAGATTATAGGTGCCAGCACTAGGGTCGTCAGGATTGTCTTTGGGCTGCCAATAACCTTCAGGTTTATCTTTATTCAAGCGCAGAGGTAAGACCTGATAATCGCATAGTTTGATATATTCTTCGGTTTCGAGGCGACTGGTGAAAGGAATACCTGGAGAACCCAAGTATTGATTGGTGCCGGTGAAATCCCAGGAGTACCCGGGTTGGAGATGCCAATAAGCCTGGGTGTCATAGTCGGTGGTGGTGCCGTAAGTAGAGCTAACGGCGATAGTCAGGTGGCAGCCGGAACATGGGTGGAGGCCGGCCGGAGGATTAGCATCATCGGTAAAGATGGTGCCAGTTTCACAACCGGTGCAAGTGAAGGCTGGGTTACCAGTACAGGCTAAGCCAGTGGCCTCGTAGAGGTTGGCGGTGAGGACATATTCGCCGTTGGGTGGGGTAATCCAAGTACCTTGCCAGGTTTGAGTAGACGGATCGTAGGCCCCACTGGTGATTTCGGTCCAAACTCGGTAGTCAGTGAGATTTTGGCCAGCCATAGCGTAGAAAAGACGAACCCGGCTGGCCGGACCAGAGATGGTGGCGGTGAGGTTGAGAGTTTCTCCGGGAGAATAGACCGGTTTTTGGGGACTAACCATCAAGTTGGGGCAGCTAACCGAGATGATTGGGGCACTGGCGAGAACCGAATCAAATTGTGGCCGAGTGAATAACCAGAAGTAAATTAAAAGGCTAAGGTTGATCAACATATTAGAGGAAAGGAATAAGTAGGTTAAAGTCGAAGATGTCGACGCGGAGGGAATGGTTAAGGTCAGCCGGGAGATTAGGGCCGGAGGCGGCAAAGTGGGTGAGTAAAACCAGCAGGTCGCGCCAGTCGGTGACGCCGTTATTGTCCAAGTCGGTATCGGGCGGGGGAGAGGAGGTCGGCGTGGGCGAGCCGTCGGTCACCAGTTCTAGGGTATGCGTTCCGGCGGGAATAGTAGCCTGGCGGCCATTAGTCACGGGGGTTGATGCCAGCAGTTGACCACCTAAGCGGATGCCCATTAAGCCAGGATAATAAAAGGTCACTTGGGTACCCGGAGAAATGATGTTGCCTTGAGTTTGGTTGAGGTGAAGGGTGACTGGACTGTTGGCCTGGAAACCGTGACGGGTAAGTTGATGATCGTTAAAGTTGGTCCCTTTTTGGACAAAATAAGCAGTCACGGTGCCGGTATCAGTCCGATACCAAGAGGCAAAACCCATAAAGGAGACACCCTGGTAAAAGGTGTCCAGGTTGGGTTGATCGGCGACGAGGGCAGTGTCATAAGTACTGGACGAAGACTGGATCATGGCTCCACTGGTGTTTGGAGCGTTAATTGGCGTCAACGGGGGGACGGGATGTTCAGAGTCGAATGGGGAGAGAATCGTGGCAATGTTTTTTGGTTGGTTTGAGGCAGTCTGGTAAGTAGTAAATAGATATTGTCCCAGATAGGCACGAAACTGATTAAAGTTTTGCCAATGAGCCAGTAGGCCTGGAACCAGGTCTACTGAGGTGGGGTGAGTGCCTAAAAAGATAGAGAGGCCGGCCGTGGGATTAGCCAAGACATTGGGGTGACTGGCCGGACCAGGATGAGCCAAGTATTGAGTATTGGCCAGTTGAGTGACCAGGTTGTCGGTATGGGGGTGCCAGGCTAAATGAACCCTGGTTGAGCCATCGTTTGGAGTAATCTGGTCAAAAACCACATAGTAACCAGGTATGGAAGTTTTGGGGTGGATAAAAATAAACGATCGTTGGTGATTGCCGTTGGGTAAGGCCGGACCGGAATCCCCTAAAGCATAATCGAAGCCGGTTTGCGGGTTAGTTATGCCTTCAATCAGGCCACCACCGACTTTCTCGGGATTGTGGTCGTTTTGAAGATTAGGAGCGGTAGGATTACCTATAGTGTAATTAATTAAGGCGGTGTTATTCAAAACGGCACGACTGTACAGATTCTCATCGGAATAGTTAGAGCAGAGATTGGGGGCACCGCAGAAGCCGACATTAACAAGGAGTTGTTCGTTATAACCGGACAGATAGAGGGCATTGGTATCTTTATGTTTATGAAAATCATTATTAGAATTGGTGCTGATATTCCACATGGCGCCATAGAGCGAAGCGGGGACAGCGTTTGGTTCAACAAAGAAAGCACCGCCATCAGAATAGAGACGACTGTCAGGTTTTTTGATAGTGGTCGGGTAAGGATAGGGAGTAAACAGGTAAGTGAGCAAGTTACCGGGTAGCTGAGATTGACCCAGGCGCCAAAGGGCATATTGGCCAGCCTCGGTGGAAAACTTGAAGGCGCGGAGGGTAGCGGCACTCTCAATAAAATTGGCGATGTTTTCGGCCGGATCGTAGATGCGCTGGAAATCAGAAGTATCACTAAAGGGGATCATGAAGCCATTAGGGGCGGAGGCATAACCATAGAGCCATTCGTATAAGTGTTGGAGCCGAGGATTGGGATAAAGACTGTTATCTTCATGGGTGAATTCCAAGACATCAATTAAAAAAGTACGCTCGTCGCGGATGTGGCTATAGGCGGTATGAGCGTATAATGAGCCTTCACGATAGACCCCACTGTCTGATAATCTGTCGAGTAAACCGTCGATAGCCGAAGGTTGGGTCCGGCCATTTAGATACAGATTTTTCCAGCAAACCCGATCGTTGCAACAATCCAAACTGGGATTACAACTGGGATGGGGTGGAATCGCAGCATCTCGCTTATAGGTCAACCAGAGCGTAGCGACGGCAGCACCCATGGGTGGGTAGCGCAGATAAGTCGGCCGGCTGGAGAAATAGACAAATTGATCATAGAGGTAAGCTTCTTGTTGAGCTAAAGTGGCTGGATCCAAATCGTCGTGGAGGATATCCAACGCGAGTAAGGCATGAAAAAACCCGGCGGCGACCGGGGGTTGGTATTCATAGGAAATGGGTTCATTTTGTTGAGCTGCGCGGATATCTGGCCAAGCCAAATTAAAAGTGTTGATGAGCTTTTGCCGGTAGCTGGTCTGGTTGGGGGGATTAAGGATGTAGGCTAGAGCACAAGCAGAGGCTATTTCTCTGACCCGATACCCTTTGGCTCGATCAAGCGGTGGCTGATTCTGGGTATCCAAGTAGTTCAGGTTCAGGCAAGTATCGAGCGCGTCTTGTTTCATTGAGGACCAGGGTGCTTGGCTGGCCCGACTTTGAAGCGTCGGGAGTTGCTCGGGACGAACCAGTAAGAAGGGGTGAGTTTGAGCCAAGGCAGGACTAGCCAGGATCAAGAAACCAGAAACGAGAAACAATGAATAACCAAGAGCGAAACGGCCCAGCATAGTCCTATTCTATAGGTATTGGACCAGGAAATTAAAATCAAAAATATCGATCAGGCCGGTCCCGATCAGATTTAACAGATCATTTTGACTGCCAAAACTGCCAAGCAGTTGCCTTAAATCAACCAGATCCCGATCGCCATCATCATCGTAATCTCCAGCCAACGGAGTAGGAGAAGGGGTGGGTAGAGGAGTGGGGGTGGGGGTGGGAAGCTCGTCGGCTAAAAACCAGGGGGTGGTAGTGGTGTCGGTGGAGAAGAACTCCCAAAGCATGGCAGCGACCTCAGCTTTAGCCACATCCATAGGATGAACACAGTCATTATCAAACACATATTCTTTTGTCCAGGTTCGGCCATCGGTCAAGCGGGGATTTAAACCGTCGATCCACAAATACGGCCCCCAACTCAAATAGGGAGCGATTACCGGTCCATAAGCCGGGTCGTAATTTAAATCGGTACCATTCAGCTGGTCTTCAATAACGGCTCTGACCCCTAAGCCGGTCTCAAACGAATAGGGCTCGGGATTTAAATTCCCAATATGATAGGCATGAGCTCGGGTCCGGCTGGATAAATAAGTAATTTTGGCATAGGGAAACCGGCGGTAAACTTCAGCTTTAATCAAAGTTTTTATTCTGTCCTCATAGCGCAGGATGTTGTCCGGAAAAGCGGCTAAATAATCCATTTCGGTGATTTTGATCCAGACTATTTGAACTTGGTTGGGGTCAAGGTTGGCTAAGGTTAGTTGATCATCGAGATATTGCCAGTAGGTGGGGTAACTTTGATGATTGGGGTTGGACCAGATCTCCAAGACTCCACCGCCTAACGCCCCATCTACTACCTTAAGTTGAGGATTAACTTGGCTAGAGTGGGGATCACTCGGTTCATCAAACAAGCGGAGGAAGGTATCAAATTCCTGCTTGGTATTGGACATGCCAATAGCTAACATGCCGATTTGACCATTGGGATCCGGATCACCATCAGTATCGAGCGGTTGGATTTGATTGGCGATGGCTACCCCAGCGGCTTCGTGGGTTGGCGGTCGGACATTAGCCCCATAGGGATAAAGACCACCGCTATAATCGGGGAACGCCTCATATTCGGCCGGGGCGGTAGAACCCTGACTGCGCCATTTTAAGCGCTGATAGGGACCAGTAAAATCGGTTAAAGCCGGACTGACGTGAATAGAATCATCACAAGTTGACTGGGCTTTGGCGGGGGGAGGGACAAACAGGCCACAGACCACAAACCACAAGCTAATCAAAAACCACCGCATGGGTTTATTCTACAGGAAGTAAAGTATGCGGTTAAAGTCGAAGATATCAATCAGGCCGGTGCCCACCAGGTTATAAGCGGCAAAGGTTTGATTAAAACG
>MHDC01000034.1:0-28346 GCA_001803415.1 Microgenomates group bacterium RBG_16_45_19
GTCCCAAATCCTGTTTAACCGGCATCAAATTCTGAGTCTTGGAAAGTGAAGCGCTAAAATAGACCTTCATTACCTGCTACTATATCACGAACATTTTATGGCTTAATCGCTTCGATCACCCTCACCACCATCTCCTCACCCGCGACTCCATGTTCTGAACTACTCACCCGAGGTCTTCTCTCTTCATAACTTTCGACCTCAAAACCAAATTGGGACATCTTCCTTCTCAATAGATCCATTGTCGACTCGTCATTCGGATAAACATTCACCAGTAATTTCCCCCTCCGTCTAAGTACCCGATGGGCATCTTTTAACACTGAATCCGGCAACCATTGGATTGTAAACACCATGCCAGCCACATCAACGCTTTCCTTCTCTAGCGGAATCCCCTGCCTTAAATCCACTACCCTCGCATCAATTCCCTTTTCCTTCGCTATCCTTATTGCTTCCTCAGCGCTGTCCATAATTATCGCCTGCTTTCGTTCACCCCACCAACCCACTTTCTCTACAAAATCCCCTTTACCCCCGCCCAAATCGAGCAAAATCCCCTCACCAGGCAGCATCTTCCCCATCACCTCCAATGTCATTTGCCTAAACTCATTATCAGAATACTCTGGTGACTCATATAGACTCTTTCTCACTAATAAATCACTCCACATCCAACTTAATTGCCTTTGCGACAAACTTTCATGGAAAGACACCACCAACCTGCCTCCAAAACCAGTCGCCCAGGTAAATGGCGATTCCTCGTCACTCCTTGAAAGTATTTTTGGAAAATTTGACGGAAAACCACGTCTTCGAGTTACCCAAACATAATAAGGTTCTTCTGGACACGGCCACCAGTGAGCTGGATTTAAATAATCGGCAATTATCCTTAAAGTCTGATAATGATCTTTAATCAGCCATTCTATCCCGAGTCCACTAAAAGACTGCGGAGACGTCAATGACCTTTCGTGAAAGAATTGATTATATCGCCAATCCATCCCTGCTTCATTCATTTCGCCAGCAATTGTACTAAACACCAAATAATACATGGAAAATACGCTTCTTACCAATGATTTTTGCTCTTCCGGATCAATCCTTTTTTCCTTCAATTCAAAGCCAAGTTTTTGATAAAAGTAAGCCCAATCACTCTCCTCCCATACATGAAAAGCATTCTTTTCGCCAACCCTAAACTCATCTAAACCCTTGGATAGGGTATTCATAGCTAAATACACAACCAAATCACTCAGGCCAATATGAAACAAGCTCTCTCCAGTTTCAAACCCAGGATGAAGCTGTCTATAAGCATCATAATATCGAATCCGCCTCAACCAATGCTGCCAGTCAGTCATATGTTCATGCCTAGCAATAAAAACTTCCAGTGGTTCATCGACCACACTTAATCTCTCAGCCATAAAGACCGATAGTATCTCACATCTCGTGTAAAAACTAAAGATTCTTCCCTCGTCTCACAATCTTGTCTACCACTCCCTCGATCGTCATCCCGGTGGTATCTAATAACCACGCTCCTTTAACCATCTTCAAAGGGTCAGTTTTACGGCCAAAATCCTGAGCGTCCCGCCATTTTATGTCCAGCAACACTTTCTCAAACGTCGACTCTATCCCTCGTTCTTGCATCTGTTTAAATCGTCGTCGTGCCCGCTCCTGCTCATCGGCGGTTAAATAGATTTTCAAATTTGCCTCGGGTAGTACCCGATAGGCAATATCCCGCCCCTCCATGATCACACTTTGTTTTTTAGCCATAGTTTGTTGTTTTTGTACCAGCACTGCCCGTACCTGAGGATGTTTGGATACTACCGCCGAACCTTGGCTCATCTCCTCCGTCCTTATTTTCCACGACACATCTTCATTATCGACAATCACTGTAATCAGCCGCCCGTCTCTTTCTTCCCCTTGCGGTTGACGCAATTCGATTTTGGCTTGATCCACTAATTTTGCTATTCGGACTTCGTCCTCCCCACTCACTCCCGCTCTTTTAGCGATCAATGCCGCCGCCCGGTACATGGCCCCGGTATCTACATATAAAATCCCCAACCGCTCGGCCACTAACCGGGCTACGGTCCCTTTCCCCGCGCCCACTGGCCCGTCAATCGCTATTTGTACCATCTGTTTCATAACCTCCACCACAAGGCAAAAATATACACTAAATCCCACCAAATTACATCAAGTAAATCATAAGTTGCTTCACTCGCGCTAGAATCTTCTCTACCACCTGTTCTATGGTCATCTCACTGGTATCCAACACCCAGGCATCCTTTGCCGGCCTTAAGGGATTATTTTCCCGCCCCATCTCCCGCTTATCTCTGGTAAAGATATCCAACTTGACCCGTTCATAACCCACCTGCAATTGAGCCTGTTTTCGTCTGATTCGCTCATCCACATCCGCATCCAAATAAATTTTCAGCTGAGCCTTTGGCAAGACATTCGTGCCAATGTCCCTACCCTCCATCACCACCGCCCTATCCCTGGCTAATTCCCGCTGCCGTCGCACCAGCACCTCCCGCACTTTGGTATATTGACTGACGACGCTCCCCCCTTCTCCTAAATTGCCCGAAAACACTTGGTCCGTCACATCTTTACCCTCTAATACTACCGTTACTAGCCGCTGTTCCTTAGCCCGTGGCTTAAACATGTCAATTTTAATCCGGTCAACCATCGCCTCCACTTTTTCTTTATCACTCCAATCCACCCCTTTTTGTTTGACAGCCAAAGCCACCGCCCGATACATCGCCCCAGTATAGATATAAGTGATCCCCAGCTTTTCAGCCAAAATCTTGGCTATCGTACTCTTCCCCGCCCCCACCGGCCCATCAATGGCAATTTGTAGCGGCCTTGCCATACCCTCAATACTCCCACCCAACTTCAGCTAACCGGGTAAATAATTGTCGCCCCAACTGTTCCCGAGCCCTAGCTGTCCCAGTCAGATTAGAATAATCGAAATGATTGGTGTCAATCACCAGTACCTGTCGCTTTTTCTCAGCCAAGCGCAACCACCGTTGGTTGACTAGCTGCATCACCCGGATGTATTTCTCATCCGCTGCCTCAAAATCTCGCGCCGTTCGGATAAATCGCTCTAACAATACCTCCACTGATGCGGTCAAATATATCAACAAATCCGGGAACGGGACTGACTCCCAACCTAACGCTTGATACTCGCGCCAGTATCTCAACCATTGCCTTTCGGATAAATTACCCGATAAAAAATTTGTCATGGCATAAGCCCAGTCCATCTCCGGATTCACCACCTGGATCCAGAAACTTGAATCTGAAATATTCGTGAGCTGTGACCGTTTTTTCTTAGCAAACCATAGTTGACTGTTTAACAAACTCGCCGCCGAGCCAGCATAAGCCCGCTTCAAATATGGATTGTCTTTCCAGTCCTCGTCAGAAAATACCAAAGGCCACCCCCGTTTACCAATCTGCTCTGCTAACACTTGTTTGGTGGTCGTCTTCCCAATCCGTAAACAATCTCCGCCCACTTCCAAATGCGGCCATTGTCGTCCCACTCGCCGCCTCTTTTTTCGCCACCATGGCAATTCACTCTGAATCAATCTTTCGGCTCGGTTCGCCGCTACCCCCAGCTTCACTAATTCCTGATAATCCGTATCCATACCCCATCGATTTTACCAGATCCTCAAGCAAAGTCAGTCGCCCTTAACAATCCCTGCTTCGCTCCCATATGCGCAATGACGCTGCCGGCTTGCTTTTTGCCCCAGGCAATCGCCGTCTCGATATCCTTACCTTGCATCAAGGCGTAAGCCAAGCCGGTACCAAAAGCGTCACCTGCCCCCGTCTCCTCCACCGCTTCGACTCTTTCAGCCTTATAAACTAGCCGCTTTTGCTCACCCATCACCAGACCCCCTGCTTTACCGTCGGTGACTACCACCCAATGTGGTCCTTCAATTTGCCAAGTACCCTGCCATACCGCCTCTTCCTGCAGCGGTAACTCCAGCAAGGCCGCCGCTTCTTCTCGGTTCATCATCAACACCTCTACCCCCCTAAAAATTTGTAATCCGTCGTCCATCATCTGTGATCTAATTTTTTCTATTTCCCCCATCCCCGGATTGACCATCACCTTCAGCCCGTAAGTTTTAGCATGGCCGATCAAGCCCTCCATCAACTCCACCTCTCCCCCCACCGTCCCCAGATACATCCATTTGGCTCTCACCTCATCCCACTTAATATCCGGCTTGGTCAGCAACTTTGAAGCTCCGCGATAAATTAACGCCGATCGGCCTGCATCCGGTGCCACTAAAATCACACTCATCCCTGTCTCCTCCCCCTCCACCTCAGATAACAGTGACCAATCCACGCCCTCTCGGCTCAACTCCGCCTTAATCGTTGCCGCCGCCAAATCTTTACCTACCTCGGCTATTAAAGCCGTCTTTAAACCTTTGCGCGCAAAGGCCACCGCCGCGTTTGTCCCCGCTCCGCCGCTGGCAATTACTAACTGCTCCACTTCCGTTTTACCGCCATACTCTTCACACAAAGCCACCCCTTCAGCATACTGACCACTCTCAATTTTCGTAAATTTACCCGACTTTATATAAATGTCTAATAAAGCTGATCCCACGCAAACCACATCGTACATATATTCAGTTTACCAGTTAATCTGATTAACTGATTAACTCAACCCTATTATAGTGTTATCATGATCTCCATGCCTCACCCCTTTACTCCTTATCTCGATTTTGCCAATCACCACCCCAGCGCCAGTGAAGCTGATATCAAATTCATCTGCGACCAGGTTACCACCCATGGCTTCAATTCCGCCTTCATGAATCCGAGTTGGGTTGAGGTAGTGCGTCAACAACATCACTTTACCGGCCGGGTTGGCACCATCGTCGCCTTTTCCTTGGGCCAGGACACTTTGGACATCAAGGTGGCCGCCGCCAAACGCTATATCCAAGCCGGCACTAATGAGCTCGATATTCTCTTAAACGTCTCTCAAATCAAGGCGGCCCAATGGGATCTAGTCTTAGCCGAAATGCAAACTCTGATGCACGAGATTAAATCAGTTAGCGCCGAAATTACCGTCAAATTTGTCCCCGAATGCGGTTATTTAACCCCTAATGAAATCAAGAAAACTGCCGAACTTATGATCCAAGCTCAAGTGGACTTTTTCAAAACTTGCACCGGCATGGGGCCTCGCGGCGCCACTCTTGATGACGTCCGCCTGGTCAAAGAAGCCGTCGGCGACCAAATCAAAATCAAAGTCGCCGGTGGTGTCGATACCCCCAACGAAGCCAAAGCTTTTATTGACGCCGGCGCCACTCGGATTGGTACCTCCCACGCTCTCGAAATCATCAAGTCATGAAGGCTCGTTCACCGCAAACCTGGCAGTGAGCGTGATCAATTTGGGAAAACTTCCATTCAAAGTGTTTCACTGCCTCCAATACTGCTTCCGGACTCTCCACAATCCGAAAACAATCCATCTCTTGGTCATCAATATTCATATTCTTATACAAAACGTCGATAATCTCCCACCAGTAACCGCCGTATAAGATAAACGGTTTATGGTGTCCGTGGTAAATATTTGCCAGCACCCAAACTGTTCCCAATTCCGACAGCGTTCCCGAGCCGCCCTTAAAAATGACAAACAAATCCGCTTCTTCGATCAAGGCAAACATCCTCGCCGAGTAATTACTGGTCACTACCTCCCGATCGACTCGGTTAATATTTTTCAGGTAACTGCCCTCAAAGCCACCCGCTTCTTTGGGATGAAAAGTCACCGCCACTGTCTTCCCCTTGCCGTCTTCCGCTCCCTGGGTGGCCGCATCCATCACCCCCGGCCCACCGCCATTGATAATCACAAAGCCATTCTGAGCCATCAATCTAGCCACGTTGTAAGCGTCTTTATAAACCTGATTTTTCTTAGGGATTTTGGCATCACCAAAGAAAGCGACTCGGCTAAATAAGGGTTTGGGTAAGTGAATTGGTCCTTCACTCATAACCCTCCTATCATAACCGATTTAGAATCCCAGCTGGGCTTTAGCCTCTTCGGACATCAACTCCTGGTTCCAGGGCGGGTCAAAACTGATTTCCACGGTCACCTGACTTTTATCCAGTTTCAATCCCTCAGCCACCGCTTCCGTCACTTTATCCACAAACCACCCCCCCAACGGACACCCCGGCGTAGTCAAAGTCATCACTATCCTTACCTTGCTCATTGTTTCTTGTTCATTGATTTCTATCTTGTAAATCAATCCCAAATCCACGATATTTACCCCCAGCTCCGGATCCATCACCCCCCTAAGCACTGCTTCTACTTGTCTTTTAGTCATAGTCGTCGCCAGTATAGCAAAAAACAACCCCGCCACTGCGGGGTTGCTTACTCAGGCAGATTTCAAATTCTAAGCCTTCTTCAAAACCGGCATCCCGGTTCTGGATGTTTCCACGACGGCGTAACCGCCGGGTACGGCATTGAGTGAGCCGTCACGGACATCGCGGGCGAAGAAATAAATCGTTTGAGCGCGACCATTTTTCAAGGTCACATCTTTTTTGTGTAAGTAATAAGTTTGACCTTTGGAATTAGTGTATGAAAAAGCCATTTCTCTCTCACCTCCGTCCTTAAATTAAATTTGAGCAGCAAATTGATAACACCTCAGGACCCACTATAACACACCAGAGGCAAATTGCAAGCGATATCTGGAAGCACTTTTCTTCCCGATATATCAACCCATTTAACCATCTAAACCTTACGACCTAAACTCCGCTTCCAAGAGCAAAAACACCCCCCAAATCGCCAAGATAATCGCTACCAACAACCACTGGGTACTGGCCAAATAAAGATCATAACCCAAAGCCCCCAAACCGGCCAAGACCACCCCTAAGCCCGACGCATAAACCAACAACTTGGCCAACATTGGTTTATCTTTATCTCGGAAAATCATCCCCGTCTCACCCCCTCCCTGCCTTTAGCCTAATCCATAGCCGTTTCCCCTGTCAATGCCGGTCATCCCCTTGGTTGATAGTTTAAAAACTGCCGCCTAAGACTGCCTCGCTCGGTTGAGCTGGCCTAGCTTCTTCTTGACTGACCACCACTTCAGCGTAAGTACTCCAATCCTCCGCGGTGGTTCTTTCGACCACATAACCGCCTTTTTGCGCCACTAAGACACCCAAGTTTTGGACCGCTCCCTGACTGTTTCTCAACCAGCCATAATACACTCCGCTTAAGGGGGCCGCCAAATCGGCGACGATGGAATAAGTTTGCTGATTATCGCCCATTTCCCTAGTCGCCACGCCCCGGTTACCCTCTTCACCTGATAAATAGGCCCGCTCCGCTCCTTCCGGTAAGGTAATCCCTTGTTCCGACAGGAATCGGTTTGCCTCTTCTACTGCCTGTTCTTCTGCCGGTACCGGTTCTTCGGCTGGCTGACGCCGGCAACCGGCCAAGCCCAACCCCACGGCTAAGACCCCGATTAAAAACAAATTCCGGGAGCGTTTCATTTGACCTCCTCAAACACCTGGCAGTAAATAATATGAATCGCCTCTTAGTCTTCTATAAGACTGTCAAATATCAGTAATGCAATCCTATACCAAATTAAATCTCATGGCAATAGCAAGTAAATCTTCTCTTTTATGCCTAACCGATAGATCCCATAACCATTAAAATTAAGGTCATTTGCTCCCCTGAGCTACAATAGGCTAATGCGCCTCAGCCTCATCCTTTCGGCCATATTTGTCTTATCTTGTCTCAGCACTTACTACCTCCTTTCAAACTCCCACCAGGATCTTCTCAACCCCGCCGGGCAGAGCCCTCTGGGCGGCGCCACGGCCACCCCCACTCCCGACCCCCTCCGGCCGATTACTCTGCTTATCCTCGGTTATGCCGGTGCTAACCATGATGGCGGCTATTTAACCGATACCGTCATTCTGGCCCACTTAAACCCCCGGACCTTACAGCTCCATTTAATTTCCTTACCACGAGATTTATGGATTACTCTGCCTCTGAGTCCCCAAGGTTACCCCGCCAAAATCAACCATGCTTATGCCATTGGCCGCGACGACCAAAAATATCCGGCCAAACCTGAAGCCTTTACCGGTCAGTCTGGCGGCCTAAGCTTAGCCAAAGTCGTCGTCAGCCAAGTTACCGGCTTACCTGTTGATTATGCCCTGGCGGTCAATTTTGATGGTTTCCGCCGCATTATTAATCTCTTGGGCGGTCTCGCTATCGATGTTCCTTATGCTTTCACTGATCCCTGGTACCCGGTTGCCGGCCACGAACAGGACACTTGCGGTTTCACCCCCGAGGACGTCGCTACCCTTTCCGCCGCTCTCAAAGGCGAGGCTTTGGAACACCAATTCCCCTGTCGCTTTGAAACTCTCCACTTTGACGCCGGCCGCCAAACCTTAGACGCCGATCAAGCCTTAAAATTTGTCCGCTCCCGGCACGCGCTTAATGGCGGTGGTGATTTCGGCCGGGGCTTACGTCAACAAGCCCTCTTGAAAAGTCTTCAAGCCAGTCTCATTCGTCCGGCCAACCTCGGTAAATTACCCCAACTGTTTACCACCGTCATTCAACATCTTCAGACCGACATTCCCCTCCTCGCCCTCCCCGACCTCCTTGCTCTGCCCTTTAAGCCTCAAGACCTTAACGTGGCCAGTCTTACCCTGGATCAGGCAAATCTCTTCCGTCAAACCGTTAGCCAGGATGGCCAATATATCCTCGTCCCCGCCAACGACTCAGGTTTCACCGCCATTCAAGCCTACTTAAAGACTGCTCTGACCGCTAACCCTAGCCCGATCAAGAAAAATTGATTTCCCCGGCAATCGGTGTTTTTGGCACCGGTGGTGCCACCGGTTCGGGTATCGTCCCCATTACCGGCTCTTTATCTGGCCCGCTCCTTTCCAAACGGGTACTAATGATCGCTGTCTTCTTGCTGGTTTTTCCTCGCGTCATGCCCTCAATCGCTTTCTGGACGTAGACTGCCGCCCGATCGACTAGTTTTTCCGGATTCCGCACCCCATCAATGGTCACTCCTAATTTTCCCACCACCGTCCCGATGACTTCATGGAGAAAGACAATACTGCCATACCCCAACAATCTGCCCCACCAACCTTGCTTAAGTTCCAAGGCTACAAATTGGTCCATGTCGATACTCCGCCGGTAACGCGAGAGTAAGCCTGAATAGATTACCAACCGATCCGGGAAAATATCATAAAAGGCTGTCTGCCACCTGACTAGCTCAATTAAGACAGCTATCCCCGCTAAAAACATCGCTGGCCAAAATAAAAAGTCGATCTCGGCCCAAGTTTGGGCAAATTTCCACCCCGACAAATCATAAATCAAAGTAAAGATCCAATGCTTTAACGCCCAAAATAAAATTAACAACAAGCACACTCGACCGACAGCCGTCACCACGGCCATCGGCGCTCGATATAAACGAATCTGTTCCGGTTCGACCAGATCCTGTGGCATATCCCCTATTATACGCTATTACCCCATAAGACTTGAGGCGTATAATGTGCCCATGATTCCTCTGTCTCTCCCCTCTGGCTCAGTCACCACTATTGCCGTCATTTTCTTAAGTGGCTTGGCTTTAGCTTTGATCATCCGTTTTCTCCTCGACCTTTACGCCAAACGAATTGCCGACCGACCCAACGCCGCCTGGCTCAACGTGGTTATTGGTACTTTACGTCTGCCGCTTTACTGGACGGTCTTAGGTCTAGCCGCCACTCTTTCGGTCTATCTCCTCAACTTTGACCCTCCCCTACCCCAACTTCTTTACCAAATGATCCTCACTCTTCTCATTGGTATCTGGACGGCTTCCATCTACTCCCATCTACAACCAGCTTTCCAAAGCTTTGCCACCGATTTTGAGCCAAAACATCACCGGGGCGTCAGTGACGTCATCCCTTTCATGCTCGGCCTAACCCGGGCTACCCTGGTGTTCTTAATCATCTATTCTCTCTTCCTGACTTGGGGTGTCAATCTGACTCCCCTACTGGCCGCCCTTAGCATTATTGGTGCCGCCCTATCTTTCGCCGCTCGGGATTCGGTCGGCAACGTCGTTGCCGGTTTTAGCATTTTCCTCAGCCGCCCTTTTAAAGTCGGCGACTACGTCATCATCGACACCAAACATGAAGGCACCATTTTGGAAACCAGTCTTCAATTGACCAAATTAAAAACCCCGGCCAAAACGGTCATCAATATCCCCAACTCGATTATCGTTACCCGGCCGCTGACTAACTTTAACGCCTTAAATCCCTACTTTCGCCTTTGCCTTCCCTTGACGCTGCCGGCCACTATCGATCTGACCAAAGCCAGCGCTCTCCTCCTTAAAGCCGCCAAGAATCACCCTAAAGTTTTAGCCAAACCGCTCCCCCGAGTTCATTTCCTCTCGCTCACCCCCACTAAAATCAATCTCGAACTGATTGTCATGCTGGGAAAATCCACCCAAGCTTCCCTGGTCACCAGTCAACTCATCTCCACCACTTTCGCCGCCCTCAACTCCCTTTCGGAAAAATCGGCTTAATTTACGGCCATTGCTTCCGGCAAGCTTGAATACATTCACCGGCATTTTTAAACGGGGTTACCTCACCACAACCCCGCCATGAAGCCGGATAACAGGTATCATTGGCCGCGTCATAATACTGCATCGTCCGCGGTACTCCACAATTCATGGGATCCGGTGGTAATTGGCATTTGGCTCTAATCGTTACCGGCACACTCTTTTCATAAAACGTTTCTTGGGCTACTGCCGGAATTAAGTTCAACCGATGAACATTGAGGTTGCTACCGCCATAAAAGCGACAGGCATCCGCCTCCACACAGTCACCACTTAAGAGCATAACTCCGCGCTCCGGACCATCAAACACGCCTGCTCTCAAGCCGTATTCTTTCCCCGGCTCGGCGTTTAACTCTATAGACACGCTTTCTTCACTCGGCAGACCTTGAGTGTGGTCCACCGCTGCTTTGGTGGTGACGGCTGCTACCGGCGCCTCGGTCGTCATCACTCCCCCCACCGATTCCACCACTTGGACTTCTAAAAACCGCTCGACCATAGAAGGGACTTCCCGATCCACGGTTAACCGGACTTTAATTTCTACCGTTTCCGTCGGTATCGGCGTCGCTGTCGGCGCCGCTTCGCTGTCCATCTCGCCCCGATTACACCCCGCCAAACTTAAAGTTATCACCAGCATTAGTCCCACTAATCCTTGTCGCTTCATGGCTGTATTGTAGGGCTACCGGACTGTTTTGACAATGAGTTAACCCCATAACACTATTTACTTTGATGCAAAACCTTTTATAATGACCCTAGTTTATGTCACGCCTTTCTCCCCTCACTTCCACCCTCCTTATCATTGTCGGTAGCCTTGCCCTCCTGATTGCCCAAACCGCCCTCTGGCTCACCGCCTCTTTATATAATCAAGCCTACTTTACCGATACCGTTGTTTCCGTTCTAAAACAGGAGCCGGTCCGTCAAGCCATGGCTGAGGAAGTCGTCACTCAAACCCTGGTTAACCGCCCCCTGCTCCAACGCTTAGCCGGCACTTATCTTCAACCGGCTGTCGTCGGTATTTTGGGCAGCTCCCAATTTGAAACTATGCTCCGCTATGCCGCCAATAAATTCCACGCTTACGCTATCGCTCAAGCCCCTCAAGACATCATCATCGACATTACCACTCTCAAGCAAGTCCTGATCCTCTTAACCACCCTCACCGACACTAGTTTAGAAACCGCCTTAAATCCTGTCGACCTCCCCGACCAAATTACTTTGATCGCGGCTGATGAAATTCCGGCGCTGCACCAAACCGTGGCTGCCGCCGTTTGGGTTGGGCCTTTAGCCATCATCATCGCCTTGGCTTTATTTGTCATCGCTATCGGTTTTAGCCAGGACCCGGCTGCCGAGACCGCCCGTACCGGCCTCATCGTCGCCGCTTCCGCGCTTATTTTCTATCTGGCCGTACCCTACTTAAACCATATCACCAGCATTTATCTACCCACGGCTACTAGCCGGACTATCTATACTGCCCTTTACACCGCTTTCACCACCCCCTTAGTCTACCGTCTCCTCAATCAAGTCTTCATTGGCCTCGGCCTCACCACTCTAGTCGTCCTCTCCAAAGTCATTGCCAAAAACCGCCTCATTAGCCTGGCCCGCCGCCAACCTGCTCCTAAAAAATCCACCCGAAAAACCAAAAATCCCTAGGTTATAATTGGGCCCATGGCTTCACCCACTCGCTCACCTAGTCTCTCCCGTCTGTTACTGACTTGGCTTATTGAAGCCGCCACCCTCTTCATCTTAGCCTCTTTCAACTTCGGTTTAACCATCACCAATTTCCGCGCCGCTTTAGCCGCTATTGCCGTCATTGGTTTGTTAAACGCGTTGGTCCGGCCGCTAATCGTCAAGTTAACTCTCCCCATTACCGCCATTACCCTCGGTCTCTTCTCCCTCCTGATTAATGCTTTTATCCTTATTTTCGCTGCCCGGCTCCTCCCGGGTTTAACCATCGCTTCTTGGGGCTGGGCGGTGGTCATCTCCATCGGTCTGACCGTCTTCAACACTCTCTTTTCTTACCTGCTCCACGTTAATGATGCCGATTCGTATTACTACGGCGTCATCAAAAAAGCCGCCAAGAAAGCCACCCCTCCCGTCAAAACCACTAAAGCCGGCTTCTTCTACCTGGAAATTGATGGTCTGGGCTACCCGGTTTTCCGTCAGGCTCTCAAACAGGGTTATCTACCCCAGCTGCAAGCTTACTTAAAAGCTCATCATTACCAAATCATCCCTTGGGAAACCGATCTCTCGCCTCAAACCCCCAGTAGTCAGGCCGGCATCCTCCACGGTAATAACCACAACATGCCTGCCTTCCGCTGGTATGACCGTCGGCTGGGTAAGCTAGTCTCCGGCAGTAATCCCCAAGATGCCGCCGCCATCGAAGCTGAACGCAGCAATGGCCAGGGCTTGTTGGCCGATAACGGCTTCTGTGTTAACAATCTTTTCTCCGGTGACGCCAACCAGAGTACCCTGACCATTTCTACCCTGCTCAAAAAACGCGCCCACCGCTCTCAACCGCTCTATTACTACTTTGTTAATCCCTATAACTACGCCCATACCCTGGCCTCGGTCACCGCCGAACTCTACCACGAATGGCACGACGCCCGCTTCGCCAAAAGCCATCACCTTGAACCCTCCATTACCCACCGCGGTCTGGAATTCATGCTTATGCGCGCCGTCCTCAATGTCTATTTAGCCGATATCTCCTTTGCCGTTGCCATCGGCGAACTCCTCTCCGGTCGGTCCGCTCTCTACCTGACCGCCGCCGGTTACGACGATATTGCCCATCACACCGGTATTTTGAGTCCCGAGGCTTTAGCCTCCCTGCAACGATTGGACACTCACTTAAGTCACTTATTCCAGGCAGCTAAAGACGCTCCTCGGCCGTATCACTTTATCTTTCTCTCCGACCACGGCCAAAGTAACGGTCCCAACTTTCTTAAAAAGTTCGGTTATACCTTGGGTGACCTGGTCAACCGTCACTTAAGCCAAAACACGTTTTTAGCCGAAATTACCGACCGCGACGAAGCCTACGGCAACACCAACAAGCTGCTGACTGAGATTACCCGCCAATTCCAGCCCAGCCGCCGTGAGGCGGTGGCCGTCGGTGCCGAAGTTAAAGAGCTGCAACCACTCACCGGTTCTGGCAAAACCGGCCCCCTGCCACCGGTGTTGGTCATGGCTTCCGGCAATCTCGGTTTGGTCAATTTCACCGACACTAAGAAGCGCTTAACCTTAGAAGCCATCGTCAAGCGCCACCCCCAGCTCATTCCAGCCTTAATTAAACACCCCGGCCTCAGTTTCATCATGGTTAAATCTCAAATTAAAGGCACCGTGATTTTGGGTCGAACCGGTACTTATTATTTAAAAACCGGCCGGGTTGACGGCCATAATCCCCTCAAAGACTTTGGCCCCCACGTCGTCCGCCACCTTAAACGCCACGACACTTTCCCTCATATCCCTGACATCTTAATTAACTCTTACTTTGATCCGAAGACCCAAACCGTTTATGCCTTTGAAGATTTCGTCGGTTCTCACGGCGGCTTGGGTGGGCCCCAAGGCCAACCGTTCCTGGCCTTCCCTAACAGTTTACCCGCTCCAAAGAGTGACCTCATCAGCGCCGAGTCTATCTATCGAGTCCTTAAATCCTGGCAACAAACCACCATCTAGCGAGATTGTTGAGCCTGCATATAAGCGGCCAGGATGGCATTGATACGAGACTGGTAACCTTTACCTTGCTTTTTAAACCAATTTAGTACAGTCTGATCAAGACGAAGCGAAACCGGCACCTTTCTATCAGGTATGACGATTTTCGCTTCACGCCAGAACTTCACGGGGAGTTCTGGAATATCCGAATAATCGATCGGCCGCTTAAGTCTTGTTGATTTGGTCATAAAACCTCCTTATTTCTTTGGGATTGGCCTTTCGGGCAGATATGAGTCGAATATTCTTTTTTCGATAAGTATAGGCTACGATAATCATCGTCTTTGCCTTAATGGTGCCGATTGATAGATACCTGGGCTCACCGTAGTCTTTTCTAGTATCAAGCCAGTCTAGCCTGGGGTGAGCGAAAACTTGTTTAGCCTTTTTGAAGTTAAGCCCGTGTTTCTGTTGATTGAGTTTACTTTTATCAGGATCCCACTCAAAGAACATGTCTTATTTATAATATATGTATATACATTTGTCAATACTTACTTTCTCCCGCTTATCAATTCCGTTTTAGTATGATATAAAGTCATTATTATCTGGTTTAATTTATTACCTAAGGGGGAACATGGAATCCACTACCGAGGCCTCGCCGGCACCGTCCAAAAATAAACTGGTCCAATATTTGCTCATTGGCGCCGCCGTCGTCATTGGCTTGGCGGTTATCGGTAACCTCATTAATAAGCCGAAAGTCGGTGCCCCCTCCGCTATCGCCGGTATCATCAACTTTAACGGTTTAAAACCCCAAGACCAGCCCAATCAGGCGGCTTCGATTCGTCTCATGGCCAAAGCGGCCAAAGCTACTGATTTCACTGACACCGGCATCACTATCCCCGTCGCCGACCAAGCTCCCTGGCAATGGTCCAACGCCGACGCGGGCACCACTTACCAACTTCGGGCTGACGGCTATTTTGGCACTCAATTGATTAAGTCCTCTAACGTTATCACCGCCACCGCCCCAGCCTCCGATCAAGTTCTCACTTTTAATATTACCCGGGCCGACCTACCTGAAGGCATCCTACCTGAAGAACCTGCCGGCGTGGTTGTTTCCGGCTCTTTAGCCATCAACGGCTACATCCCCACCGGCAGTACCGTTACTATTTTTGGCCGTGAAGCCGGCTCTGAGTCGGATTTCCAACCGGCCGTTATCGATATTCCCGCCGCCAACGGCGCTAAATGGTCCTACGACCAAGCCGCCGCCGGCACTCTTTACGATTATCAAGCCGAACTTTACGACGCTCAAGGCACCTTTATCGGTCAATCAAGTTACCTCACGGTTACCGCTCCGGCCGCCAACGAAGTCGTCACTGTCAATTCGACGGCTGTCAGTCAGGAGCCGGCCAGTCTCGCTGGGACAGTCAAACTCCAAGGTCCCATTACTCAAAACTCGACACTCCTGGTGCTTCAGCGCCAAGTCGGTGACCCTGATTACTCGGTCATCAACCGCTACCCGGCCGCCAATAACACCGCCTGGACTTGGGCTGAGGCCGTCTCCGGCACTACCTACGAAGTCACCGCTGCTCTCCAGGTCAACGAGCAAGACCAAGCCACCGGCAACGTCATCACTGCCGCCGCCCCGGCCGAAGCGCTGACCATCCTGATTGATACCGGGGTCAATTTATCCGCCCCCACCGAGTTACCCCAAGTCAGCTGTGGCGAACCTGATGCTACCAACCATTACAATGCCAAGGTCAACCTGCCTCAATACCAAGCCGCCAAACTTTATTATCTGGAAGTCGGCACCTCGGCTGGCGCCAATAACACTTATCAGGACACTCTCCCACCCAACCAATCAGCCACCGTCTTTGTCCCCGCTGCCTCGCCCCACTTTGCCCGTTACACTTATTCTGCCTGTACCGACTGCACCATCGACGACACCGGCAACTGGGCTGGCTGGTCACCCACTTTGGGTTTCCAGTGTCCTTAAATAATCAGGCTTTTGCCTTTTTCGGTCGCTCTTCCAAATAAACTTGCAGCGCGGTTAAAAACAAGGCTACGATTATCGGTCCCAATATAAAACCCATAAAACCGAAGGCTTTGACTCCCCCCAACACCGCCATTAAAGTCAGTAAGGCTGGTAAGGCTGACTCACCCGTTCCCAAAACCCTTGATCTAATCACATTATCGACCGTACTGATGACCAAAATACCGTAACCCAGCCAGATTAAGCCGGTCAACCAGCGACCGCTCAATATTAAGATCACTCCGATCGGCCACCAAATGACGCCCGACCCCAAAGGGATAAAGGCCGCCAAACCCATCATTAAGCCCCACACCGCTGCTCCCGGTACCTTGAGGATCGTCAGCATCACCGCCCCCATCACCCCCTGCACCAACCCCACCAGCAAGGTGCTCTTGACCGTCGCCCGGATCACCACCTCAAACCGCCGCATAAACCGAGCGTGATGCCCCTTAGCTAATGGTGACAGACTAGCCAACCGGCTAAACAACTGTTTCTTCACCGGAAACAAATACCCTAAAAATAAAACAAAAATCAGACTGTCGGCCACCACCTGCACCGTCCCCGTCACCGCCGGAATAATCCCCTTAGTCACCACTTGACCTAAACTTTGGGCCATAGTTTGAATCAACTGCGTTACCTGCCCTTCCTGAGATTGCAGGGCTGTTTCAATTTGCTGGCCGATTTCCGGCGCCCACCGTTCCAACCCCACCATAATCTGACTTTGCTGCCACGTCTGCCAGGCAATCTGGCTGGAAATGCCAATCACCAAGAGTCGCGCTTGCTGCACCGCCAAACCCACCAAGACCGCCAGGGGCACGACAATCACCCCCAACACCGTTAAGGTCGTTAATAAAGCTGCCCAGGCTGGACGCTTGACCTTACTCAGTAGATAATCATAGACCGGTTCAAAGACGATCACTAAAATCACCGCCAAAAACATCAAACCTAAATAATCCCAAGCCACATACAAGCTGGCCAAACCCAAAGCCCCTAACACTAGATAAAAGCTATGCCGCGGTGTCCAAGTCATGCCTGCCTTTTTTAACCGTTAATTGCACCACTTCGGCTCCCAAAAGCACCATTAAAGTAGAATAGTTAACCCACAATAAGAATCCTAAGATCCAACCGGCCGCCCCAAATACCGTGGTAACTCCGGCACTTTGGATCAACAGCGCCATCACGGTTTGCCCGAGCCACAACCAGCCTGTCGTCAGCAACGCTCCCGGCACAATTTGCTTAAAGGGTATCCGCTTCATCGGCAACCAGCGGTAAATCAACACTAAGAAACCAAACAGTAAGGCTAAAACCAAAACCAACTCTAACACTGGGGTCGTTAACGTCACCTGTGGCCACCAAGCCTTTAATCCTTCCGCTAAGCCGGCCAACAACCACTGACCCATCGCGATTAATAAGAGTAAACCGCCCACCCCTAAAATCGTGGCAAAGGCTCCTAATCTTAACCACACATTGCCCTGCCACCACTTTTTCGCTTTCGTCCCAAATATCACCGTTAGGGACAAGGTCAGTTCCCGAAACACCGCCGAGGCTCCATAAAGCATCACTAAGCAAACTACCCATCCTAATACCGGCGACCAAGACAACCAGGTTTGATCCAGCTCCACCATTTGGGTCACCTGTCTCAGCCACCCCCCCCCTGCCCCGTCACCGATGGCCAGCGTCATTAACCATTCCGTTCCCGCCGCCAAATTAACCAATAGCAGCATGGCCGTTGCCAACGGTACCAAGGAAAAAAGGGCTCGATAGGCAATCGCCGCCGCCATGGTACTGACTCGATGCTGCCACCAAGCTGCCGTTAGTTCCCGATACCACCCCTGCCATTCTTCTGCATTTTGTTTTGGCATCTTTAGGCTCCCTGAAAAAATTACTCCCCTGTCCTCCTCAATTAAAGTCCTATTATACTTTAAAGCTTTAGCTTGGCCGCCCAGATCCGTTGTCCGACCGTGATGACAGTTAATCCGGTCAAGCCGTAAAAACTCCAGGTCATGAGGTTCATCCAGCCCAAAGCCGCCGTCAACGTCAGCCACCCGATGACCAACAATCTTTCCCCCCGCTCCATCAAGCCCACCGCCAGTCGCACTCGGCCACCCGACACCTCGCCCACTTTTGCCCGGGTATAACTAACTAATAAACCTGCTCCCATCAGGGCCACCACCCATTCCCAGGGCATTAAACCGCTCGCTCCAAACGCCGCCACGATTATAAGGTCAGCCACCCGATCCAAAGTCGCATCCCAAAAAGCCCCAAAATCGCTCACCCTACCTGTTAGTCTGGCCACCGCTCCATCTAAGCTGTCCAAAACCATCCCTACTAATACTATTAGAGCCACCCCAAACCAGCCTTTAATCATACAGCCTAAATAAACCAGGGCTACCACCGGTCCCAGCGCCGACAACCAATTAGGCGGCACCTTTAAAAACGGCCGAGCTAATTGCTCTATCATCGGTTTCAAGGCTGGCCTGGCTTTATCTAACATATACTTCCCTGTATTATATCGCTATGCTTGACTCTCTCTTCATGACTTTCTGGTATTTTTTACCCGCTGGCATTGCCAACCTGGTGCCACCCTTAACCGTCCATCTTCCTGGACTAAAACAGTGGCAGACACCCCTGGACCTGGGTAAATCTTACCGCGGCACTCGTATTTTCGGCGATCATAAAACCATTCGTGGTCTCACGGTTGGCCTTTTTTGTGGCACCCTAACCTGTGTTCTTCAATCCATCTTTATCCCGACCCCCTATCATCCAGTCATCCTGGGCTTTTTATTAAGCTTGGGTGCTCTGGGTGGTGATGCTCTTAAAAGCTTTTTCAAACGTCGGACCAGCATTCCTCCCGGTAGAACTTGGTTTCCCTTTGACCAATTAGATTATATTGTGGGCGGTTTACTTTTAAGCCGTCTCTACTTCATTCCCCCTCTCCCAATTTACCTTGGTGTCTTTTTCCTCTATTTTGGTCTCCACTTGCTTTTCTCCTATATTGGCTTCCGCCTCCACCTCAAATCCCAACCGATTTAACTGTCACTTGTTGCCGACGGAAAACCAATCTACAGGCAGACCTTGTTCCCACAAATAATCAAAATAGGCGTCATCGCTGGTCACTGCCTCAGGATCCGTCGTCGCTAGACTAAACTCCTGAAACTCCACTTTTTCGCATTATAGAGTATAATCACCCCATGGCTAAGCCGGTGATCGACCCCCAAACCATTATCGAATCTAAACAGCTCACCTCGATCAGTAAGGTGCTAACTACCATGGCGGCCTTTTTGGTCACCATCATTGGCTTACGCTATATCGCTCAAGACTTGATTGCGCCCATTCTCCTGGCTCTATTTTTTACCATCTTAATGTATCCCATCTTTAAATGGTTTCGTCATAAAGGCTTCAGTGGTGGCATCTCTCTCCTTTTAATGATTATTACTTTTTTTGCCTCTTTTATTTTAATCGCCCTCTTCATTACTTGGTCTTTTAGTTTGATTAGCGAGTCTCTGGCTGTTTACGTCACCGCCTTCAAGGATTCCCTGACTCAAACCGCTGCCAGCGTCAACCTTGAATCTTCGGCCGAAACTATCACCCGTGAGCTTTCTCCGGAGACCGTCAGCACCCTCCTCTCCAGTATTTTAAGCGGCCTTTCCGGCCTCATCTATTACTTTGTCTTAATCCCCATCCTCTCGATCATGCTCCTGGTGCAAGTCGACAGCTTGCCCCAGGATGTCTCCGCCAATTTACTCAAAGAAAATCCCGGTCTCAAACGATTCCAAAAATTTACCGCTTCAATCATTGTTTACGTCTTTGGCCGACTCAAAGTTAACTTAGTCACCGGCTTACTCTTCGCCATTGCTCTGGTGATCATCGGTATCGATTTCCCCTTCGTTTGGGGCGTGTTGACCGTCATTTTAAGTTTCATCCCTTATTTAGGCATTATCATCGCCGGGATTCCACCGGTACTGTTAGCTTTTGCCGAAGGCGGTCTTAGCTCGGCTCTCTTAGTTGTCGGCGTCATGATTGCTATTAATCTTTTTGCCGAAAATGTGGTCGAGCCGGTCATCCAAGGCAAAGGCAGTAAAATTTCCACCGCCGCTGTCGTCATGGCTTTAATTTTCTGGACCTGGCTTCTCGGTTTCGTCGGCGCCATCATGGCCGTCCCTTTAACCGTCCTCTTAAAAAACATCTTGGCCGATTACCAAGAAACCCGCTGGTTAGCTTCCCTCATGGAAGGCAATTACCACGCCCCGACTACCACCCCGGGCAAGTCTTCCCCCATTACTAATTTCCTGGCTAAAATCTACCCCCAAAAATAAACCGTCATCCCCCATGCCCCCCCCTCTCCCTCCGTTATTTCGGCCACGCCACTTTTAGTCTAAATCTTGATGGCGCCACCCTCCTCACCGACCCCCTCCTGACTCAGCGCGTCGCCTTCTTAAGACGCCACTCACCCCCGGTTAAACCCGCCTGGTACCGCCCAGCTACCGCCCTCCTCCTCAGCCACGGCCATTTAGACCATTGCCACCTGCCTTCACTTAAACTGCTTGATCGAAACCTTCCTTGTCTCGTTGCCCCCGGCTTAAAAGCTAAACTAACGGCCATCGGCTTCAACCGCGTCATCGAACTCTCCGTCGGTCACAGTCACCGCTTGGGTCGCCTCCTTATCAGCGCCGTCCCCGCCCACCACCGCGCCCGCTTTTTTCCGGGTCTTAAACCGGTCAGTGACTGTATTGGTTTTATTATCCGCGGTTCACATTCCATCTACTTTCCTGGTGACACCGACCTTCAACTGCAACTGGCCCGACTCAAATCGGCTCACCTCGATCTTTGCCTTTTACCTATTTGGGGCTGGGCCATTGACGACCACGGCCAGCATCTCAATCCCCTCAAAGCCGCTCAAGCCCTAAAGTTAATTCAACCAAAAGTGGCCATTCCCTATCATTGGGGGACTTTTCTCCCCCTAGTCTTCAAACCCTTTTTCTCCAAATATTTAATCCGCCCCGTAGACCTCTTCGCCACCGCCACCAAAAAACTTGCCCCAGGTGTCCAAATCATCATCGTTCCACCCGGCAAAAAAATTGACATCACCGGTAAATTTAGCTAGAATGAGGCTCTATGAAACAAGCTTTTTTAGTTCTTCCCGTTCTGGTTCTGGCTCTTCTCCTTAGCGCTTGTCAGCCGACTAAAGGCCCGATCACGGCCGTTCCCACCGCTGCTCCTGAAATCCAAACTGCTAGCCTTTCCGGGGTGGTCAATCTTAACGGTCCGGTGGTCCAAGACTCAAGTATTCTCATGCTTCAACGCCAACTGGGTGAAATTGAGTACACCGAATTCGACCGTCTCCCGGCCGAAGATGGTGTCACTTTCTCCTGGGACCGAGCCGTCGCCGGTCAAACTTACGAAATCACCGCCGCTGGCCAAGTTGACGAAACCAATCAGGTCATCAGCAACGCCGTCACCGTCACCGCTCCCGAAAGCGACATCGTCTTAACCATCAACACTAAGCTCAACCTAAAAGAGCCATCCGATCAACCGTCGGTCGTTTGTGGTAACCCTGATGGTACCAACCACTTTAACGCTAAGCTTTCCTACCCGCCCATTCCCAATGCCAAACAGTATTATGCCACCGTCGGCACCAGCGCCGGCGCCAACGACACTGAGGCCAAACTCTTATCAGCCAAAGCCAATGTCGCTGCCGAAATGACCGTTTACCTGGCCAAAGAAACCGGATATTTTACCCGCTACGCTTACACCTACTGCACCGACTGCGACCAAGAAGACCAGCAAAACTGGTCCGGTTACTCGCCCACTTTAGGCTTCCGCTGTCCCTAATTATTAATTTTGATAATTATCCTTGCTGTAATATGGTCTTGACTAATGTGTCATTTATGACACAATTACTTTGTGAGAAAGATAGTCATCGTCGATAAACGAGCTCAAAAAGAACTCTCCCGCTTTCCCCGTCCAATCCAACTCAAATTCCGCTCTCTTTTTGAAATCCTAGAAATAGACGGCATTCTTAAAAAACCTTTCGCCAAGAAACTCACAAACCAAGGCCAACTATTTGAAATCCGTGTCAAATATCAAGGTGAGTGGCGCGCTATCTATGCCTACTGGAAACACTATCACATCCTCATTCTTTCCGCCTTTGCCAAAAAGGCTCAAAAAACGCCAGAAAAAGAATTAACCAAAGCTAAACAAAGATTAAGTAATTATCAAGGAATCCTATGACCAACTCTCAGCTCAACCAAATGACCACCACTCTCAAAAAATTAAACCGGGACCTCACGCCCAAAGAGCGGAAAATCATCGATAATGAAATTAGATATTACCGGATTGTCATCGCCCTCAAGGACGAGCGTCAAAAACTTGGCCTAACCCAAGAAAAACTGGCGCAGCGTTCCCATTTACCTCGCACCACTATTACTAAAATTGAATCCGGCTCCAGAAACACCACCATCCAAACCCTAATGACTTTAGCTCAGGCCATGGGTAAAAACCTAGAACTCCGCCTAACTTAACTGCTCCGGTTACTCGCCCACTTTAGGCTTCCGCTGTCCCTAATCCATCACCTTCCACTCACCCTACAACTCTCAACTTCAATCAAGTATAATTCATTTCATGTCTAAAAACGTCTCCCGTTTTGTCCTGACTATGGCTTTGGGTACCTTTGTGGTGGTTTTAGACAACACCATCATGAACGTCTCCATTACCGCCTTGGTTGAAGATTTGGATACCACCGTTTCCGGCGTCCAAGCCGCCGTCGCCCTAAACGCCCTGATGATGGCCGCCTTTGTCTTGCTCGGTGGTAAACTGGGCGACATTTTAGGCCTCAAAAAAACCTTCCTTATGGGCGCCGTCATCTATGTCGCCGGTAGTAGCTTAGCCTCCTTTGCCGACAATCTGACCATTTTTATTTTAGGTTGGTGTTTAATTCAAGGTATTGGGGCTGCTTTGATGATGCCCAACGTCCAGTCCCTTATCCGCACCCACGTCCAAGGTACTGATCGGGCCAAAGCTTATGGCACGCTCGGTGGCGTCAACGCCTTGGGTATGGCGGTTGGCCCCATCGTCGGCGGCTTTCTCACCGCCTACTTTTCCTGGCGCTGGGCTTTCCGCTTGGAAGTCTTCACCTTAATTGGTCTTTTGCTCTTAAGCTCTACCATCCCCAAAGATATTTTGGCTAAAATCCGCCCCCAGCTCGACTGGTTTGGGGCCACCCTCCAAGCCTTGGCCATGCTGTCTATCGTTACCGGCATTATGCTTATCGACCAGTTCGGCTTCATCTTTGCCAAACAAGAACTGACCTTAGGCCCCATCTCTCTCACTCCTTTCGGCCTATCCCCGGTGTTCCTGCTTGAAGTGGTCGGCATCTTATCCTTGCTTGGCTTCTCCCGTTGGGAAACCCACCGCGTCTCCCTTAAGCTGCCCACCTTGCTTGACCTCAAACTCTTCGTCAACCAAGCTTTCAATAACAGCCTGGTCGTCCGCTCCCTCCAAGTGGCCATCTTCGTCGGCTTACTCTTCACCATTCCCCTCTTCTTACAGGTTTCTTTTGGCCTGGATGCCTTCCAAACCGGCTTGATTATGCTGCCTTTCTCTATCTCGATCGTTCTGGCCATCCCGGTCGCCATGCGCCTGGCTAAAAAATACTCCCCCAAACAAGTGGTTCGCTGGGGTTTCATCATTGGTCTAGTCGGCAGCTTAAGCTTAATGCTGCTCTTACAATCCGGCACCGAACCCAAGAATCTCATCCCCGGCTTGATCATTTTTGCCCTGGGTATGGCAATGGTTGTTTCCCAAATGGCCAATTTTGTTATGTCTACCGTCTCCAGCCAGCAAGCACCGGAAGCTTCCGGCGTCATGAGCACCTTTGAACAGATTGGCAATTCTGTCGGGGTCGCCATCTTGGGTACCATTCTTACCGCTGCCCTCACTGCCTCCCTTATCAGACTGATCCCTCAAAGTCCGCTTCTGTCCACCGCCGACCAAGCCGCTCTGACTACTTACGTCGAAACCACTCCCATCCAAATTGTCTCTGACGATCAAGTCTTCCAAAAAGCCACTGACACTAATCTTTCCGACCCCGTCTCAACCGAAATCGCCGCCATCTACCAAACCGGCCGCACTAATGCCTTCCAAATCACGATGCTCACCGTTGCCTTCTTCTGCTTGGTGGGTTTGATTATGTCCGGGGGCTTACCTAAAAAATCGATGGCTGAATTAGCTTCGGTCGAAGGTTAATTTTCCGCCTCAACTCTGGGTGTCGCGGTTACTGCCGTCGCTGTCGGTCCGGTCACCACCTCATAAGTCACCATCCCGTCAGCAGTCGTTCCCGTAGTCTTGACTGTGATCGTCACCTCTTCTCCAATCAATGCCTGAGCCGCTGCCAAGTTACTACCGCTAAACTGAAAATAATAGGTTTGCTTGTCGGCTTGGTTAACCAAGGTAAAAACTTGACCGCCTACCACCGGATCCACCCCGGCATCCATCCAGGTCCCCGTTAAAGTGACTGTCTTCCCGGCCGCTGGTGTCGGCGTTCCTGCCAGCTGTTCACTGGCACTGCTGGCTACCGCTGTCACTTTTGCTTTCTGGACTTCGGTCTTGATATTATCGACTGCCGTCTGGATTTCCGCTGGCAACTGGGTTGGTTTTTGGACTAAGACTACCGGCTGCTTCTCTATATAGACCACAATTTTGTCCAAATCGGCCTTGGCTTCCGGCGTTAACCCCGCCCGTAACTTGTTGGCATAGGCTTTAAATAAAGCTAACCTGACTGGCGCGACCTCCACCACTTCCCTGACAACTTCCGCTACTCCTTCCTTAGCCCCCTGCGTTGTTTCTCCCACTTCCTCAACCTGTCGGGTTAAATCGGTCACTTGTTTCTGTAACTGCATCACTCGATTTTGGCTGTATAAGGCTCCGGCTACTGCCAGACCGGCTACTATCGCCAAAATAATGATCAGGATGGTTGCCCCCGAGCCACTTTGGGCCGTCTGTCTGTCCATAATTACCTCCGATTGACAAAATAATTGATAAATCCAATCTTACTTTATATTACTTAAAAATCAACTATTACCCGCCCATAATCAAAACCCCGCCAGCGGCGGGGTCTTACCATTGTTCATTGTTTCTTACTCATTGATCATTAAATGCCCAGGATCTGCTTCTTCTTGGCTTGAAATTCCTCTTCCGTTAAAATCCCTTTATTCTTCAATTCGGCTAATTTTTCCAACTGGGTGGTCGTATCATCCTGAGCTGGTGCCGCTACTGGCTCTGCCGCTGGTGCCGGCTGGGACGCGGCTTGATCTTGGGCGGCGTATTTCTGTTGTTGGTGGTGCTGCACTGCCCCGGCCGTCCCGGCTACTACCGCGGTGCCTACGGCCACTCTGGCCATTCGTCTCATTGGTCGTCCAATCATAATTTCTCCTTCTATTAATTTATATCTCCCGCATTTTACCACACCTTATTGGTTATAATTCAGCCGTTGTCCCTATGGCTCAAACCCCCAAATTATCCAACAACCAAATTCTGCTCCTTATCGGCTTAGTCGCCCTGACCGTTCTCGGTATTGGTGCCGTCTTCTACCATTTCGTCGAGGGCTCAACGTTGGCAAGCCCGCCGCCAAAAAAAGAGGCGGTAATATTCGCCGCCTCTTTTTAGTTTATCCTACAAAAACTGGTGCCTACTTAGCTACTTTCTTCTTGGTCGACTCTTCCCAAACATAAACTTCATTCAAATCTTCTTCTTGAGAAGCCACTGCATATTGGAAAGCCATGCCAAAACCAGCTAAAAGTGCCCACATAATCAGCCAAAACCACGATCCGTAAACCATGTATCGGGTAATTTCTAGACTGGCTGGTAAAGTTGGGACTCGGCCAAATAAGGCGAAGACACCGGTTAATACGGCCATCGATCCGCCGGCCGCCGTCAATAAAATGATTAAGAATTTAGGCATCTTAGCCATACTGAATAAGATGGTCATGCCAAAGGCCGCTAAAATCCCGACTAAAAACGACATAAAACCGCGTTCAAAGCCTAAGGTTAACATCAAACCAGCGCCTAAAATATAACCCATGGTTGCCCCAAATAAATAAAGGGCAAAAGCGTACGCGTACCAGGCAACGGCTGCCAGGAGGATACCGATAAAGAAGCCCACAATCAGGCCTAAAGATGCTGGCAAAAAGCCTGAACCCATGAGCGACTCAATCCCTTGGAAACCAAAAGCCAGACCGGCAAAAAAGCCCCAAATGGGTAAGAGCACGCGGAAAAACGGGTAGCCAAAAAAAGCAAACATCAGGCCAATCACTACTGCCAGCAAAAAGAAAATCAACACTTCTAACATTGCTTTTTCACCCCCTCTCTACTCTGACCGTATCATATCACAAGCTTAGCCAAGGAGCATACCCATTTACAGGTTAGCTTTAAAAAACGCGACGCTTCGACTCATCGCTTGATTGAAATGCCCGCTCAAATTGTGGTCGTCACTTTCATAGAGGTACAACTCGGCCGGCTTCCCCGCTTGGTCCAAACGCTCCTTCATTTTGACCGACCAGTTCTTGCCGCCACCACCCCCGCTGCCCTGGCGATGGTATGGCCACCGGCCTCATTGGCCGGCGCCGGCTCCACCATAAATCCTGATAATCTGCGTAGCGCTCGGTCGTCCGGTATTCTAACGGTGGGATATAGCCATGGTTAAAGACTAGCGCCGGCCAACCGCCAGCCGGGATTTCACCTATCGGTACGGTCAGTAACGCGTACTGCTTCAAACCCTCTGACTTATAGGACACGATATATTTTCCGTAGTTCGACCCGTTTTCTAACTGTTGCTCTCTAACCAAATCGCTCCCGGGAAAAGACTGTAGCTTGAGGTACTCCACTGATAGAGGCTGCACCTCTGCCGCCATCTCTCCGCCCTCTTCGAAACCTTGATTTATCCCTTCTTGGCTTTGTTTCACTCCCACCTGACTCCACCACCACCCGGCTCCGACTACCCCTAACCCGATTATGATCCCTTGGTATCGTTTCATCGTCTCCCCAAAATACCCTAATTTCCGAGTATCATCAACCTACGTTTCATGGACTTTAAGGCTCTCCGCCACCAAATGGTGGCCCAGCAATTGCAGGCCCGCGATATTAACGATCAGCGGGTCCTTAAAGCCATGGCTACCGTTCCCCGCCACCTCTTTGTCCCAGCTCATCTAAGCGGTGAAGCCTATACCGACCAAGCCTTGCCTATCGGTCACGGCCAGACCATCTCTCAGCCCTACATGGTCGCTTTCACTTGTCAGCTCTGCCGTCTTCACGGTCATGAGACTGTCCTTGATATTGGCACCGGCTCCGGCTACCAAGCCGCTGTACTCAGTCTGCTGGCCAAAAAAGTCATCAGTCTAGAAATTATCCCTGCCTTAGCAGAAACCGCCCAAACCACGCTTGTCCGCCTGGGTTATCCGGTTCAAGTCATCCGAAAAGACGGGAAACTCGGCTACCTTCCGGCTGCCCCCTACCGTGCCATTCTTTCCGCCGCTGCCGCCGCCACCCCACCCCCGGCTTGGTCCAGCCAATTAACCTCTCCTGGTTTCATCATCTTGCCCGAGGGTTTAACTTACCATCAGGTTCTGGTTCGCTACACTTTTGACCATGGTTCACTCGCTAAAGAAACCTATTTCCCGGTCGCCTATGTGCCTCTGGTTTAATCGCCCGGCCCCTGCCAACGCAATACTTTATCATCACCGGCTTTAACTTCGCCTCGTCCGTCCCGGTTGCTGGTGGTGATATAGATGGCCTGCTTCCCAGCGACCACCGTCACCTGATTAGTTAACTCACCCCCAATTGACTCTAAAAAAGCCACTAATTTCTCGGCTACTTCATCATCTTGGGGAATACCGGCAAAAATATCCCGGTGTCCTCGCCCCTTTATCTGCCACGCTTCCACCCTCGCCCCCTGTTTTTGCAGCTCGGCCTTAAATACCGCCATCTGCCTGGCCACCACCACCTCGTCCGCTTCGCCGGCTAGCAACAGAAAAGCCGTCGGCTCACCTTGTTTAACCTGGTAAACCGGTGACGCTGTCTTCGGCTCTGACGAGCCCAAATAGGCTTTGACCACCTCTTTCAGGACCGGCATTTCTTGACCAGCCTGGATCGTGGCCAAATCATAAATCCCCGCCAAT
>MHDC01000034.1:28369-30234 GCA_001803415.1 Microgenomates group bacterium RBG_16_45_19
GCCTCGCTTAAGCCATATAAAGCGGCCACTTGGGCTCCGGCTGAATAACCCACTATAACGATTTGATAATCCGGCGCCAAACCAAAACTTTCCGGCTCGGTCGCCGCCAATTTTAAGACCGCCGCTACATCCTCAAGTGGCGCATCACTAGTCCATTGCGGGGCTAAGCGGTAATTTAGGTTCACTACCGCTACCCCTCTTTCAGCTAAATATTGTCCCAGGGCCATTAGCTGCTGTTTGTCTCCCGCCACCCACGAACCGCCATGGACTAACCCCACTAATAACTTTGCTTGCTGTCTAGGTAAGATTCGGTCATATCGTTGCCCCGCCTCTGGTCCATAGCTTAAATCCGTCTCTTCCTTGATCTCCGTGGCCATCTTCTGCGTCACTGCTGATTCCGATTCCGGCGTTTTCTCCCCACCCCACTGCCACTTGATCACCCCCAGCGCTGCTACCCCCACCACCAACCACACCGACCACCATTTCATGATCCCTATCTTACCATCTGCCGCTTGGTCCACTTCGCCCCCTAATCTGTTTGATGCACTCTATTGGGCTGTTACTTTAGTTATGGTCACTTATTAGCTGGCTCGCCACAAATCGCTTCAGTTCTGTTACTCCCAAGTGGCTCGTAGCCGACACGCACCACCCCCGCGCTGTCTTAGCTTCCCGCCTAATCTGTTTGTCTCTAGCCGGACTTACCAAATCCATCTTGGTATACACCCGTACCAGCGGCTGGGTTATCTTCAAGTCTGCCAAAATCTGTTCCACCGTGTCGCTTTTTTCTTGGCGACGTCGATCCGTGGCATCAATCACGTGGAGCAATAATTTGGCGGCCATCGCTTCCATCAACGTTGACCGGAACGCTTCTACCAACTGCACCGGCAAATGATTGATAAAGCCAATGGTGTCGGCCACCAACACCGGTAATTGTCCTTTTTCAAAAATCATTTTCCCCACCGCCGTATCCAACGTCGTAAATAATTTTGTCCGTGTCTCTTTCTGCTTGCCGGTCAAAGCATTAAACAAAGTCGTCTTCCCGGCACTGGTATAACCCACCAACGCTACCGGTCCAAAACCCCTTTCTTGGCGGTAGAGGATGCGTCGTTGTTTCTGACTTTCCAACTTTGCCAGTTGTCTGCGGATTGCTGCCTCCTGCTGTTTCATCCGGCGTCGCTCCATCTCAATATTGGTTTCCCCTCCACCTCCCCGTTGCCCGATTCCCCCTCTTTGCCCTGATAAGACGGTCCCCCCTAAACCATAAATCCTTGGGCCGCTATGGGCAATCCGGGCCAGTTCGATCTGTAGTTTGGCTTCTTGCGAGTGAGCGTGCTTCTCAAAAATCGCCAAGATTAAGTCCAGCCGGTCCCAGACTTTTATCTTGGAATTTTGATTCCACCATTGCCGTTCCATCCGAAACAACTGACTCGGCTTGACCAAGCCATTAATTAAGACCACCTCAATTTTTTGGGTTTTAAGCTTCAGCCTGATTTCTTCCACTTTACCGGAACCGATATACGTATTTGGGTGCGGGTGAATCCGATGCTGCACTAACTTCTCCACTACCACCCCGCCATAAGTTCCCACCAAGCTTTCTGTCTCCTGCATGTTCTGCCGCGCCTCTTGGGCGTGCTCATGCGGCCCAATCAGCTGGACCAATAAAAATCGCGATGACTCCATTCCCCCCATGTCCTCTATCTACCAGATTACTGTCCTCTACGCAACGTAGACTCCCACCTCATCATGTCTTCATATAGTGTCTTGTTGACAAATAAACACATTAGAGCGTACAATCGGTCCATTCTTCCTATCTATTCGATAAGCTGCCACTATGAGGGCATTTTTTATGAAAAGATTTATGTGTT
>MHDC01000035.1 GCA_001803415.1 Microgenomates group bacterium RBG_16_45_19
CCTGACTAAGTCCACTTTATCGCTGCGGGATTTATCAAGCACCGTTTCGTCAGCCACTAATACACCATCAGATTCGTAACTGTTCAGGATTACTGAATAGGATTTGATCTGGTTCACCAGATGTGCTAATCTGGAAGGGTGATAGAAACACTGCCCACCTCCGCTACCGAATTAACCGACTACGTCCATCAACTCATTTATCAAAACAAGCAACTTGTAAACCAGCTGGTAAAGCAAGTCGAAACTCTAACTGCTGAAAACACTCAACTTAAACAACAGATTGCTGCCCTCGAATTAGGACTTAAGCAGAACAAGGTTGATCCTCCCCCTAAGGTTAAACCCAACGTTCCCGATAAAGGAGTTGCTGCAAAGAAGCGTAAGGAGCGGGTTGGATCATACGTCCGCTATCGCTCCGTTCCCGATGAGATAGTCATTCATGCTTACTCCCAGTGTCCCCATTGCCAGACCCCGGTTGCCGGTAACTCCTTAGCCTATGAGCGGGAAATTATTGATCTTCCCCCCATTAAACCCATCGTTACTCTCCACCGAATCTTAAAACGTCACTGTACCCAGTGTGGGGAATGGGTCACCCCCCAGGTAGATTTCTCAGATCAAGTGGTGAGCCAGTCCCGCTTTGGGGTGAGACTGACTAGTTTAGTGACGACTCTTCGGGAGCGGGGCCGGCTTCCAGTCCGGGTGATCCACACTCTCCTTAATTACCTCTCCCATCTTTCGATCAGCCATGGGGAGATTGTAGCCATGAGCCATCAAGTTTCTGCCAAAGGCAAAACTCTCTACCAAGACCTCCAAGCCAACCTTCAAGCTTCACCGGTGGTTCATGCCGATGAAACTTCCCACCGGGAGAATGGCAGGAATGGTTACATCTGGAATTTCACGACTCCTAAAGTTCGCTATTACGTGTACCGCTTATCCAGAAGCAAGACTGTTGTGGATGAAGTTTTAGGGGATAACTATGAGGGTATTCTCACCTCTGATTTCTATGCTGCCTACAATCATGTCAGCACGGAACATCAGCGATGTTGGGCTCACTTACTCCGTAAGTTAAAACAATTAGTCCAAGTTTACGACCAAACTCCGTCCTTACCGGAATTGGTGAGGTTAGAACAAAAAGTAATCAAACTCTACCGTAAAGCCAAGCAGCTTCAACACCAGGGCCGATTAACCTTGACCGAACGGCACCAAAACAGGCGGAAACTGGAAGCCAGTCTGCTGCGATTGGCCAAACCCTACCTTAAAGACAAAACTCACCCCTTCCATACCCTAGCCAAAAGAATTGACTATTATCTGGATGAACTCTTTACCTTTGTCTTAGATCCCGCCCTCGACTCTACCAACAACCCGGCTGAAAGAGCCGTCAGACATCAAGTCATTAAGCGGAAGATTAGCGGTGGGACCAGATCTCCCCTTGGCTCGCAAACCCAAGAACGTCTGGCTACTTTCTTTTCTACCTGGACCTTAAACAATCTAAACCCCATTGAGGAGTGCTGTAAATTACTTACCCGACCCGATTACGCCACCGAATTCATTCAGGAGTTGTGAACAATTACTCAGATTCGGCCAATACCCGGTCTTTGGCGGCCGACCAGATCTGTTTGGGTTGGCAATGGGTGTCGGTTAACCACCGGGAGACAGCATCGTGAGAAATATTAGTGGGTGAAACTTGAGACAGTGAAAGGGCTGAATACCTTTGAGAAGTAACTGATAAAAAAGAACAATACAGGTCTTGGGAACATTTAAATTTGCTCATAGTGGGGCAGTAATTTGTAACACTATGAGTCTACATTAAGTAATCCAGGTGCGAAACTCGTGACTTCTCCTAACTCTCGCCCCCTTTTAATTCGGTATAATGACCCGGTCATAAATTATTCTATGGTCGTTATTCCTCGTAAAACCATCCCGCTGGTGATTATCTTGCTGTTAATCATTCTCGGTCTGGCTGTTCTCCAGGCCAAATTACCCCCGTCCCCGTCGGTACCGGCTCTGCCCACTCCCATCCCCACCGAGCCGAGCCCTCTTCCTATAGTCTCTTTCACACCCAGCCCAACCGCCTCAGCCAGCGCTTCTCCTTCCGCCACTCTCACCCCCTTATCCAAGGATCCCGCTACCGGGTGGCAAATCTACTCTAATCCTTTTCACCGCTTTTCTGTACACCTGCCCCCCGCCTGGAAAATCGAAGACTACGGCCAAGCCACCCAACCTATTATGGCTGCTGCCACTCAAGTCAACACTTTCCCCGCCGGTTTTATCGTCTCCGACTCATCCTGGAGCCAAACTGAATTTCAATCAGCCTCCCCCGCCGGTCAGTTTAGTCACCAAGGCTGGATCGGTACCCGCTACCAACAGCAGCAAAACCAGACCACTTACACCCTGGTTACCGCCACCAAAACTACCCCCCAAGGCCTGACTTTAAGAATCAATTGGCTCTATCCCAGCCAAAACGGCAGCCTGGAATCCCTCCTAAAACCTATCCTCAATACCTTTACCTTTACCCCCTAAGCCGAGCCTGGGTAAAAAAATGCGTCAGAGCTACAGCCACGGCATCCGCCGCGTCGTCCGGCTTTGGCACCGTTTCCAGTTTCAAAATGGCTTTGACCATCACTTGGACTTGGCTCTTCTCCGCCCGGCCGTAGCCGGTTACCGCCTGCTTCACTTGCAGCGGCGTATAATCGGCCACCAGTACCTTAGCTCGAGCCAAAACTACTACCACCACCCCCCGCGACTCAGATACCTTAATTACTGTCTTGGCGTTTTTAAAGTAAAACAGACTCTCCACTGCCGCCTCTTCCGGCCGGTATTCCTGAATCAACCGCTCTAATCTCTCCTGCACCTGCAAATATCTAACTGCCGCGTCCGCCTTTGGTGGAGTCTCCTCACAACCGCAAGCAATCAACCTCTGGTTGACCTTATTCCCGTCCACTACCGCCCAGCCAAATCTGCCATACCCTGGATCAATCCCCAACACTCTCATATCCTTAAAGCCCTTTCAACAACTCTTCGACTGTCATCTCTGCCTGCCTAAGAATTGCCCTTAAGGTTCCCTTCTTTAATGGTCGATTATGAACCGCAATCGTTATTTTACGCCCATCTCCATGATGTAACCGGACGTGACTACCAGTCTGTCTCGCCACTTTAAATCCATTTTTCCTGAAAAATTTAATCAGATCCTTCGGTTTCACCACAGGCAACCTGGGCATAATCTACCCTAACCAGTCGCTAACCGCCCCGAAAAAGGTACCTGCACGCTGGTAAAAATCCCCCGACTACCGGCCGGCACCCTTTCCCCCTCATCAACTAAACAATCTAAATGGAACTTTATCGTCGACTGAATATTGCGTAAGGCTTCATCAATCGTCTCCCCGTCATCAGCCACCCCCAGAGTCGGACAATAAGCCGAAAATCCAGGCTTACCCGTTCCCGTTTCGAAATCGGGTTCAATAATGACTGGAAAATCTAAGATCTTGGTTTTCATCAAGGCTAGTATATCACTGGCAGAGTATAATCAAACTATCAGACAACACCGCACCCACTCTACCCCGACTGAGTCACCGCCCCATAACTTAAGTCAATAACTCTTCCGCGCAAATCTCTTACAGCCTGTCTATTTTCAACCTTTAATAATTCTTCCATGCGATTATTCCTAAGGATATAGTCATTATAGTTCCTGATTAATAAATCAATAGCCCACAACAAATTAGGAGCTTGAATCACGATTAAACCTTCATCACTCTCACCAGTAATCGGAATTACTCCAAGAATCCCGGCATAATCAGAAATCGAATATCGCCTTATAAAGGGATTATTCTCAGCTAAAGCCATAACTTTCCCCCTCTGCACTACCTCAATCAACCATTTCTGCTTGACTCAGGTAGTGCAGGGTGGGTTCGTTCGGGGGTCTGTTTTGCTTATTAGGCAAATATTTCTCAGATCTCTTCCGGAACCCACCCTCTTACACAGCATCATCTTCACCTCCAATTATCTACTTTTGGTAAGAACTCACGGCACCATGGGGAATCCCATGGTAAATTTGTTGGTACATTCCCCCCAATGTACCCTTGGAAAATCCGGAAAGCGCAAGCTTTCCGGACTTCCGCCCTTGGCACTCTCCACCATCCATTTCCCCCTGATGAGAATCCGACGAAATACGTCCCTTCGCCGGGTTCTGAGCCTACCGACCACGAGCTAACGTAGTCGGTAAAGTTCATGAAGAAACTCAAGTCGTGCGCCCAGGGGGGCGCGTCGACTAGCCAAAACCACAAATCCCCCTGCCACCAGCCGTACACTACGGCCGGTCCCTCCTCCGGATTCACCGGAGGTTGTGGTGGAAGATTTCTTTGTGCCTTCGCAGGCACAACCCCCCCTATAATTAATCCTAAAACGATAATTATCAACACTATCTTTTTCATCTCAATCTCCTTTGCCTACGACTGTGAATTCAGCGGCTGGCCGATCACCAAAAACTGATAACCATCCAGCCACTGACTTCACCAGCCTAAAGGAGAATTCTTGAGGTGATAATACTGTGTGTTAAAGTGCTACTTTTTTAAAAACTGCAAATATCCAGACCGCTTTTGCCCGGAATTCACAATTCCTTTAAAAGTCCACTAATTATAGGATAAGTATCGTTTTTCTCAACCCTCAATCATATCGAAGAGCACGTGCGGTAGTAAGTTAGTTAATCGGCTTACCAGTTAATCAGGTAACCAGATCATCTCTAAACGGTCATAGGGCTACACTCCCCCTTGCCAACCTTTACCAAACCATTATAATAACCATATATGAATAATACGATCGTTCAGGTACCAGTGAGTAAATCTTTGCGCGATCGAGCTGCTGCTGCTGCCTCCGATCTGGGTTTTTCCTCCCTTCAGGAATCCATCCGTATCTTTATGGCCAACCTGGCCAAACGCCAAATCAATATTACCATCTCACCTGCCAAAAAGATCGATGAATACACCCTTTCACCCAGAGCGATCAGGCGCTACGAAAAACTGATCAGGGATATTGAATCCGGTGAAGAGCCGGTCTACACTGCAAATAGCCCCCAGGAATTAATAGATCAACTTCATGGTCGAATCCCCCCTAAACTTGCTAACCAGTCGGAAATTCCAAAAGCACTTCGCTCAAAGGATTAAATCTCACTCCCAGTTAGCCCGTCGGACCGATACCCGCCTTCTCCAATTCCTACAAAATCCACAAAACCCCATCCTCAAAGATCACGCCCTCAAAGGCTCAAAAATCGGATTACGCTCTTTCTCCATTACCGGCGATCTTCGAATTATTTATGAAGTTAGAAGCAATCACTCGATCATGTTTCTCGATATTGGTACCCACAATCAAGTTTACCAGTAAATATCTATCCCCTTTCTAATTCTATGTGTATAAGTGTTATAGCTGATATATAGATATATTATCACTATAATAAAACCTTAAATCCACTCTAGTAATTATCCCATACAAATAGTACTTTCTCGCCCAGAAATCGGCTATAATAAACTGGTGAAAACTAAATCCCTGGCCGTCTTGCGCCATCAGCACCCCCGCCTTATTTACCGCCGTTTTACCACTACCAGGAAACCCGACCACTTGGCTATCACCTTTGATTTTCTCCTGGAACCAGCCATCTCTTTTACTCCCACCCTCAAGCTGCCTCTACCTCAAAAATCCATTGACATAACCAGCCTGAATCCGTTTGTTTTCCATTTAGGTTTAATCGAACTCTTAAGTTATTGGAAAGCCGCTTGTCCACGAGAAATTGTAATCCAGGCCGGTTTCCTGGACTCCGATCAAAGCCACTGGTGGCGCCATTTGCTCAACCACGGCCTGGGGGAATTTTTCTACCAGAACCGCCTGGACTTCTCCTCGTCCGCTTTTGTCAGTTTTACGGTCGACGCTGCCGCCCCCCGTTTTACCCAAACCACCAGTCCAGCTCCAGCCGGTGATCTGATTCTGGTTGGTGGCGGCAAAGACTCAGCGGTGGCGCTCAACCTCCTGGCTGGCCACCCTTCACTTAAGCAGGTGCTGCTCTTAAATCCCACCCCTGCCGCTCTTAAAATGGCCCAAATCGCCGGGTATAAGCAACCCCTGGTCATTGAGCGGACCCTCGATCCCCAGCTCATTGAGTTAAACGCCCACGGTTATCTTAACGGCCACACCCCCTTTTCCGCTTACCTGGCTTTCCTGAGCCTCCTCGCCGCTCCACTCCACGGCTTTAAGCAGATCATTGTGGCGAATGAGCAAAGCGCCGGTGAAGGCAGCCTCACTTACCACGGTCAAGACATCAACCACCAGTACAGCAAGAGTTACCGGTTCGAAAGCGACTTTCGTCGATATACCCAAAAATATCTAACTTCCCAACTGACTTATTTCAGTCTTTTAAGACCCCTGACCGAACTCCAAATCGGAGCCCTCTTTTCCCAAACTGATCAATTTGACTCCATTTTCAGCTCATGTAATCAGACTCGCAACCGAGGCTGGTGTGGTCGCTGCCCCAAATGCGCTTTTGTCTACCTGTTACTCAACGCTTTTCTGCCACAAACCCGAATCAAAGCTATTTTCGGCCCAGAGGACTTTTTTACTCGACCGGTTATCATTCACCACTTAAGGGACTTAGTTGGTTTGGGTCAGCATAAACCCTTTGATTGCGTCGGCACTTCCAGCGACACCCAAATGGCTTTAATTTTAACGCTCCAACGCCTTTATACTCAGTCACTGCCTCTCCCCGCCCCCTTAACCCAAATCGCCCAGGCACTAAACCTTGATTTCTCTAACGCTGCCCAACTCCTGGCGAACTTGACAACGGCTTGGGATCACCACCATCACCTCCCCCCCGCTTACGTTCAAGTCCTTAAAGCCAAGCTAAACCAAATATGATTAATTTGGGTCAATCAGTCTTAATTGCCGGTTTTGCCCGCGAAGGCCAAAGTACCTTACGCTATCTACTTAAACATTATCCCCACTTAAACATCGCCGTCGCCGATGTCAACCCCACCGCTGTCAAAGACCTTTCCTATCAAACTTTTTCCGGACCAAATTATCTGTCTCATCTCCATCAATTCGACACGGTCATCCGCTCACCCGGTATCTCCAGACAACAACTCGCTTCCGCTCGCCAAATCACCACGGCCATCAACCTCTTTATGGCCGCCTGCCCAGGTATGACCATCGGCGTTACCGGCACCAAAGGTAAAAGTACGACGAGTGCCTTAATCCACCACTTCTTGAAAACCGCCAAGCTCGACACTCAGCTGGTCGGCAACATTGGCACCCCGGCTCTTGATTTTCTCGAGCAAATCCACCCCAAAACCCACGTCGTCATTGAACTCTCAAGTTATCAATTGGCCGATCTGCAGTTTAGCCCCCACCTTGCCGTCATCCTCCCCATTTCCGAAGAACATTTGAGTTATCATGGTGATTTTGCCGCCTATGTCGAGGCTAAAAAACAAATTGTTATCCGACAAACTGCCGCTGATTATGTAGTCTATCATGCCCATAATCATCAGGCTCAAGCCATCGCTCAGGCATCCAAAGGCCAAAAAATCGCTTACGCCGCCACCTTAGACCTACCCTCCTTTATCCCGCCCCGGGACCAAATACCCCTCCTCGGCCGCGCTAACCTGGAAAACATTTTAGCGGCGGCCGCTGTCGCCCAAATTCTGAACATCAAACCGTATGTCTTAACTCAAGCCCTTAAAAGCTTTAAGCCCTTACCTCATCGCCTGGAACCTATCGGTACTTATCAAGGCATCACCTTTTATAACGACTCCCTCTCTACTACCCCGGTGGCCACGCTCCACGCTCTGGAAGCTCTCGGTCCAAAGGTGGCCACCTTGATCGCCGGTGGTTTTGACCGCGGCCTCGACTATTCCGAGTTGGGTGCCGTCTTAGCCCAGTCTAAACTCCAAACCCTACTCCTCCTCCCCGACACCGGCCCTCGCCTCCAAGCCACCATCCTCACCGCCCAACCCCATCCCCAATTAACCATGATGCCGGTCCAATCGATGGCTCAAGCCGTCCAGCTGGCCTTTAAACACACCCCAAAGGGTCAGATCTGCCTCCTCTCTCCCGCCGCCGCCAGCTTTAACTTGTTTAAAGACTACGTTGACCGCGGTAATACCTTCAAACGCCTGGTCCAAACTTACTCCCAAGTTAAATAGCCACAAAAAAACCCCGCAACCGCGGGGTTTTTCAAAACCTAAGATGTGGTAGGAAAAAATTCCACCTAGTGGAATACCTGACCAGAGAGTCAGGATTTCACACTTGTTTCTACCGCCTTACAGCGATAGGGATATGGGCCGGTCGTGAAATCGGCCACCCAACTCCTTAGAAAGGAGGTGATCCATCCGCTCCTTCCAGAACGGATACCTTGTTACGACTTAGTCCTCATCGCCGACCTATCCTTAGAAGGGTCCTTCCTTGCGGTTAGGAACTCCCGCTTCGGGATCTGCCGACTTTGCTGGCTTGACGGGCAGTGTGTACAAGGAGCGAGAACGTATTCACCGCAGTCTGCTGACCTGCGATTACTACCAATTCCGACTTCATGGGGGCGAGTTGCAGCCCCCAATCCGAACTGAGGGAAGGTTTATAAGGATTAGCTCCGCCTTGCGGCCTCGCGACCCGTTGTTACTTCCCATTGTAGGATGTGTGTTGCCCTGGGTGTAAGGGCCATGCTGACTTGACGTCGTCCCCTCCTTCCTCCCTACTTGCTGTAAGGCAGTCCCGCGTGATTATTCAACACGCGGCAGGGGTTGCGCTCGTTACTACACTTAAGTAGACGTCTCACGACACGAGCTGACGACAGCCATGCAGCACCTGTGTAGCACCCTCGAAGGCGGCCATGCTTTCGCAAAGCTTGCAGCTACATGTCAAACCCAGGTAAGGTCCTTCGCTTCGTATCGAATTAAACCACATGCTCCACTGGTTGTGCGCTCCCCCGTCAATTCCTTTGAGTTTTAACCTTGCGGTCGTACTACCCAGGCGGGACACTTAACGCGTTAGCTTGCGCCACCCGGCCTTACGGCCGAGCAGCTAGTGTCCAATGTTTACGGCTAGGACTACCGGGGTCTCTAATCCCGTTCGCTACCCTAGCTTTCGTACCTGAGCGTCAGAAACACCCCAGAGACTTGCCTTCGCCATTGGCGTTCCTCTCGATATCAACGGATTTCACCCCTCCACCGAGAATTCCAGTCTCCCCTGATGCCCTCAAGACAGCCAGTATTCAGCCCATGCCTCCAGTTGAGCCGGAGTCTTTAAGACCGAACTTAACTATCCGCCTACGTAACCCTTTACGCCCAGTAAATCCGGATAACGCTTGCCTCCCACGCATTGCCGAGGCTTCTGGCACGTAGTTAGCAGAGGCTTTCTAGCGAGGTACTGTCATTGTGTTCATCCCTCGCCACAGTGGTTTACATACCGAAATACTTCATCCCACACGCGGTGTCGCTGCGTCAGACTTTCGTCCATTGCGCAAGATTCCTGGTTGCTGCCATCCGTAGATGTAGGCCCCGTGTCTCAGTGACCTTGTGGGGGGTCGCGCTCTCACGCCCCCTACCCGTCATCGCCTTGGTAGGCCATTACCCCACCAACAAGCTGATAGGCCGCAGGCTCCTCTCTCGGCGGGCAGTTACGCCCTTTTCTCCGGTTTTGACACCGGAGTTTACGCGGTATTACCCCGGCTTTCGCCGGGCTATTCCCCACCAAGAGGTAGATTCCTACGTGTTACGCACCCGTCCGCCGCTGTTCGGCTTGCGCCGAACCGCTCGACTTGCATGCCTAAAGCACACCGCCAGCGTTCATCCTGAACCAGGATCAAATTCTCAAAAAAATTAGCTAATAAATTAAACTAATTTAGTATTCCTACCACATCTTAGGCAGCGACGGTCTCCCCTCACTATCTAATCCGTGATTCTCCTGATTTGATGCTCTCTTTAGTTCTTTGATTTACTGTACTTGTCAAATTAAATTGACGGAAAAAAATACTGTCAAATATTTAGTTTTTAAGGTGCCAGTAGGCACTCCAAAATAGACGCTTGTCCCGTTCCGAAGTGACCTGAAATTAATGCCCTAAGAACCAAATACCCGACCAAGTCGGGAGAAATTCTCACAACCTGTTCAAAGCGGTTATCTCATGGCAAGGAGTATCTTATCAAAAATCCCTCACTGGTCAACTAGCTCTTCCCAACTCATTCCCTCTCGCCCAAAATGCCCATAAGTCGCTGTTTGAGCGAAAATCGGCCTTCTTAAATCTAACTTTTCGATAATTTCCCCTACATTAAAACTAGTTAACTGATTCACAAATGATCTGATGAATTTCTGTGATTTTCTCTCCGTCCCAAACGTCTCGATCATCAAACTAACCGGCTCTTTCTGGCCGATGACATACGCTACTTGGACTTCGCACTCGCCCGCCAGTTTTTGCGCCACGATATTCTTGGCCACCCACCGCGCCGCATAGGCACCGGACCGGTCCACTTTAGTCGGATCTTTACCGCTAAAACAACCACCCCCATGCCGCGCCCAACCACCATAACTATCAACGATTATCTTTCTCCCCTCATACTCGACCGTCACTTGCGTTTTCCCATCCGGTCTTAAAAACTCATGTTTTACCATTAGCTCATCCATTTTTTAAGCTAACCGGTGGGCCAGCATAACCGGTAATGGCATCAGCTCCGGCGTTTGCCGGCAAGCGTAGCCAAACATCAAACCCTGGTCACCCGCCCCACCCTCATCCACTCCCAAGGCAATATCCTGCGACTGCTGTTTAATTTCTACCTGAATAGGGCTTTTATCGGAGAATCCATATTCGGGTTTGTCATAACCCAACTGCTTGATTACTCTAGACGCCTGGAATACCTCGTCCCGAGCTTGCCGAAGGGCCCTCAGAATAGGTTGCTGGATGGGTCATCGGGCCGTTACCCTAACCATCACTCTTGATTCTTGCCCCGCTAAGCGGGGTATGTCCCTACTATCACACACCTCAATTCACTCTGTCAAACTCTTTCCCCAAATACCAGCAGCCGTTTTAATGACGTCCCGATCGGCCAACAGGTTTGTAAGACAATCTGCTCTTCGGTCCCGCCCTCCCGTAAAAAGGACAAGTCATCAGCGTTGACTACCCTAACATCAGTTACTTGGTAGCTATACACTTGATCACCCCGATACAGATACACCCGATCCCCGGCGGTCAATTTTCCCAGTAAGTAAAAGGCCGCCTTTTTTTGAGGTGCCAAGACACTCATCCCCGAGGAATGGGCAAAATAATAACCCAAACCCGGCTCCCCCGGTAAAGCTGTTCCCAAAGCATGGGCTACTCCCACCTGTAAAGCTTTCATATATGCCGGTTTATCGGCTGGATTCACCTGCTCGACGACCATTTCCTTGATAAAAATTTTCGGGATCACCAAACCAATCTCTCCCCGATTGGCCAGTTGGCCAAACTCGGGCACCGGACCGGGCAGACGAAAAGCCATCCACACCCCATAATTACCGGTTAAACCGCCGGTTACATTTCTAACCTGATAACCAGCTTCAGCCACCAGTACCGGTCCAAACAAAGCCACCAGGCTCCACAAACCCGCGGCCATTAACCCAAAGCCGATGAGAACCAGATAATTGCCGACCGGCCGCCGTCGCCACTCCGGTTGGCGCTGATCCCTTGATCGAATTTGCTGCTGAACGTACCATGCCGACCGCTGCTGGTGCCGGGCAGCCATATCCTTACCTCCGCTGGGAAGGCATTATCCCCATCGTTAACAAGACTGCCCCCAAACCAATCAGCCCTACGACTAAACCTAACGCTAAACTACTCAAACCCGTCTGCGGTTGGGTGGTCATCGCCGCCGAGGTGGCCGTTGGCACCCCTCCCACCAGAGTGACTGTCGGACTCAATCCCGCTGCCACCGCTGAAGTTGGCCACGGTTTTGGAGTGGTCGTCACTTCACTCTCCGGTACTGGCGTGGCGGTAATCTGTAAACCAATCTGCAATGACGAATAAGGTTTGACTACCTCTTCCGCCCGATTACAGGCGGCCAGAAGCAGTGAACCCACCACTACCCCCACTCCTACCAAGATGTTTAACTGCTTTGCCATATGATTATTATAAGATAGTTACCCACTCTTAACAAGTTTTTTCCCCGGAACTGGTATAATCAGGCTCATGCGCGACTTGATCCGTCGTTTTAAAGCCTGGCAATACGCCCCCCTAACCATTTTAGTCGTTAGTCTCCTCCTGATCACCCTCTGCTTGAACTTCATCGTCTTCGCTAAAAACCGCCCCCCGTCTCCGGCCGCTGCCGACATTTCCCCCACTCCCCAGTTATCCCCACCCCCCACTTCTATTCTGACCCCCAGTCCAACCACCAAAAC
>MHDC01000036.1 GCA_001803415.1 Microgenomates group bacterium RBG_16_45_19
AACGCTCCGACCTCCACTGTCGTAATTGCCCAGCAATCCATTACGGTTACTGTCACGGCGGCAGCGGGCTAAACACTAGAGAAGATTTTTTGCAGGCATAGCAGGCCTGTATGGCAACGGCTAAAATGGAGTCGTTGTCCGAAGGAGGAGAGATGCAGTATAATCCGAATGGTCAGCGCCTAATGGCGCACATCTGCTTAGCTATAATATTAGGAGTATCTCTTGCTAATCCACCGGAAATCTTGGCCGGCGGACTGCGCTGTTCAGTAGGTGAGGTGGTAGTAGAGAATCTGAAGATAGGAAACACTTACTCCTTAAAGACGCTTGCTAATCTGCCGCTGTCGATAACCAACACCGGATCTGAACCGGTTACAGTCCGAGTGGAGCCTGTGGTTCCTGCGTCCACCGAAACCAAGCAAGGAGCCGAACCCCTTCCGGCCCCAAGTTGGGCTAAAGCGGTACCAGACTCTTTTGAGCTTTACCCCCAGGAAAGCAAGTCGGTGGAAATGATACTCACCATCCCTGAAGAAGAAGCTTATTTTGGCCGGAAATTCCAGGTAAATTTCTGGTCTCACACCCTACCCAAGGCTAACCAGTTCTTGGCCTACGGGCTCTCCAGCCGGGTCATTTTCACCATTGACCGGGTGCGTGAGGACCCCAATAGCAGGCCCACAGGAGACCTGTCCTTTTCCATTATCCCGGGCGAGGTGAAGTTGCGGAACCCTTCGCCCGGAGTGGTTTATCAACTGGAGAAGCTCCTAGACAGGCCTTTAGTAATCCGCAATACGTCAAGCAAGAAGCTGATGGTGGAACTGAAGTTATTGGGACTGCAGGAATCAGTCGCATACGCTCCGGAAGGGTATTCAGACTTGTGGGCTTCGGCCGACGTAAACTTATCCCCTTCCATCCTTTATCTGGAGCCGGGAGAAGAAAAGCAGATTTCCGGGACTATTCGTTTTGATAAAAAGGCTAAGTTTTCTAACAAAAATTACTTAGGTATCATCTGTGCAGCGGTCACCGACCAGGAGGTCAAGACCCGGATCTACTCCAGGATTTACGCCGACTTCAAATGAGGCCCTCAATCTTCGGTCTATTTCATAGAGCATTCCGCTGGGTGATACTGCTAGTATCCTTGGCTTTCCTCGGGAGAGGAACAGTCTTTGCCGCCAAGGAGGTTGTTCCCAAACCGAAACTGACACCCACCAATCCAGCCAGCAACAGCTCGGCCATATCGATCTCCGTACAGGTCGACCCGACTGTTGATGTGGACCCGACCCCGACCCACTTACCAAACACTTTCGCTCTCCTGCAGAATTATCCTAATCCTTTTAATTCCTCCACCAGCATCAGCTACAGTTGTGCCAAAGAAGGCCTTGTGACTCTCAAGGTTTATAATATCTTGGGGCAGGAAGTGGTAACCCTGGTGGCCGGACGGATGAGACCCGGTGTGCATTCACTGTCCTGGAACAGCAGGGATAAAGGGGGAAATCTTCTGCCTTCAGGAGTCTACTTCTATCGGATGACGACCGACTGGTATATTGAAACTAAAAAACTAGTGATCCTGCGATAGCGCTTCATGCGAACCGAAGCCAGGGTCACTTGGGCAGATAAGATTCTTCTTCGGCTTTAAGTTCCAAATTCATCTTATCCTTTCAACATCTCTTTCAACTTATCCAGCGCTTTAGACCAGTGAACCTTCTTTTTTTCAACCTCTTTGGCATCCGCCAACTTAGAATGCTGCACCACCACCTGCCCCTTGCCTATCCCCTTAGGGTAGAAGTTCACTTCTAAACTGGTCTTCCCATCCCCCCAGCTAATGTGCATGGATTTATTGGTAGTTGCCTTTCTGACCGTCAGTTTGGCCTTGGGGAGCCATTTCTCTCTCCTCTTAGTATCCTCCCAGGCTTTGTAAATATCACCGAGTCCCGAGGCAATAGTCCTTCCCACACTGACTTTGTACCCATCCGAACCCTGATAGATCTGCCTTAGACCTTTGGCCTGCTCATACCCCACCGCCACCATCTGGCACCACCAGTCCGGCAACCGGTGCTTCTCGTGCAGATGAATGGCAATGTCCTTATGAGGCATCTCCTTGGCTCCGGCTTTATCCAGGATAGTAATCCATTCCTTCCATCCCTGGCCGGTTTTTTTCTTTACAGCTTCTGTGCCGATTCCGGCTATTTTATCAAATTTCTCCATACTTACCTCTTCAGAGAATTAGTATTGCGAACCCGATCTTTCTATTCTGTCATTCTGGGCAGAGCGAAGAATCCTGCTTTAGGCGGTTACGGACTTGGAACTAGCCTTGATAAACGCAGCCAGTACTAATCCGGCTATGAAGAATCCTACCACTTGCTCAATTAACTCAGCCAGAGTATGACCAAAAGGGAATCCATACCAGTTCCAGTAAGGAAAACTCAAGGCCAGAGTGGAGATTAAGCCAAAGGTGGCCACAAAGATGACTCGACCAAAATATCCACTAATGTTGCTGGCGGCCTTGGCCAAGAGAATTGTCGCGAAGAGGACCGCTAAGAAATCCGTGAGGAACTGGATGATCAGCTGCTTGGGGGCCAAGGGCTTCTCTCCAGTGGGATGATAGACTAACAGCCCGTTTGGTCCGGCCATGTATTTCTCCTCCCAGGCTTTCATGGCTTCCGGGCTGGAATTCTTCATATCCATCCAGGGGAAGAAGTATAGACCGGGCTCGGTCAGGTTAGTTTTCATAGCAGAAAGCACCGCCTCTTCATTGGGAATCCCCTTGAAATTGGAGTCTCCCAATCCCAGGGCCATGTGGGAGACCGCACCCCAGATAAAAAGGGCAATGCCTCCCAGCAGCGCCGCTAAAAATATTTTTCCCGCTGACATCAAGCCTCCTTTGTGTTTTAGATTGTCAGTTAATGGATAGCAACTTGGGTCAAATATAGACAGTCAAGCCTTTAATCTGCAACAGAAATTTGCGACCGGCCTGAAGGCAAATTTCCTCCCCTCTAGGGGAGGACCAAAGAGGGGTGAGCTTGTTCCCTCTCCTTTTAGGGGAGGGTCAGGGTGGGGTTAGTCTCGATAAGCTATTTCTTCAACAGCTTAAAGGCATGATTCCAAGTATTAGTCTTGAATCCATGCAAAATCCACACCATCGCCAGCGGCTCCAGATACCGCGAACCTTCAATGCCGCCAATATCTATCACCGGCCAGCCGAATTCTTGCAAGATTTGAGTTACCTTCAGCTTGGCCGGTTCATCATTTCCGCAGATAAACATATCCGGCGGTCCTCCTGGGAACTGGGGATTGACCATGTGGGCGTTGCCGACGATGTTGAAGGCCTTGACTACCTTGGCCTGGGGCAGCCACTTCTGGATTTCCTCTCCCAAAGAGGAAGAGTGACCAAGATAAAGAGTGGGAGGCACCCCCTTGGAAAAATCCAGCGGATTGGTAGTGTCTAGAATGACTTTTCCGGCGAAATTCTTTGGACCGGCAAGCTTGATGGCTTCCTGAGTTCCGCTCCCCAGCGTAGCTAAGATAATCATTTCTCCAAAGCCGGCGGCCTCGGCAAAGGTTCCGGTCGAAGCCTTGTTTCCGTTTTTCTTTACCCAGGCCTGAAGCTTTTCCTGTTGAGGAGTTCTCGACCCGATTTTTACTTCATGCCCGTACTTGATGAACCCAGCCCCTAAAACCTGCCCCACATCTCCTGATCCTAATATTCCAATCTTCATCGCATACCTTTCTGTTTAATACTCTATACGAGCAATTCCTTTCCCTCGCAGGGGAAGCAAATGACCCCTCTCCTTTTAGTGGAGAGCCGGCGAGAGGTCAGTTCCGGTTTCCCTCCATTATCTTCACCACCACACTATTGTCTGCGTACACCTGCCACTCTTTCACCAATCCGTTTTTGACTTTTGCTCTCCAGGCGGCCGGTATTTCCCACTGATTCTCTTTTAAGAGCTTCCCCCCTGTTGCATAAGTCCCCTTAGCCGTTCCCAAAAGGACAACTTCCTCCTGATTCCGGAAGATTTTCTCTACCTGAATATGATAATCCGGCATCATCTGGAAATATCCCTGCCAAGCTTTCAGCATCTTCTCTCTCCCCTGAACTTTGTTGCCTCCCGAATCGATGAAAATATGATTCTCAGTCATCAGACTGACAATCCCCTGCAGGTCATGCCGGTTGATTTTCTCCACGAAGGCCAGGATGGTCTCTTTAGCTGTCATTGCGAGTCTTGGTTCCCTCTCCTCTTAGGGGAGGGTTAGGGAGGGGTTAGATCGAGTATTGTTGTCATTGCGAGGAGGGCATTGCCCGACGAAGCAATCTCACTGTTCTGGAACCAACTCATAATTCTCCAGCCAAATCCCTCCACTCTGGATTCGTCTTGTTTATCAAATCAATCTTCTTCTGCCTGGACCCACCCTTGATTTGTTTCTCTCTGGCAATGGCGTGGTAAGCATCCTGAAAGACTTCGTAGTAAACTAACTTTTTGACTTTGTACAGTTTGGTGAAGCCCGGGACTGCCTCGGTTAGATGGTGGGTTAATCTTTGTGGCAACTTGCTGTTGACTCCGGTGTATAGGACCCGGTTATTATTGTTGGTGAGTATATAAAGGTAGTAATTCTTTGTCAATTTCTGACTTCTTCTCTGTTCGGTGAGATTGCTTCGCCCCGATATTATCGGGGGCTCGCAATGACGTCTCTTTTGCAGTCATTGCGAGGAGAGCCGATACATCGGCTCGACGAAGCAATCTGCTTTTCTCTTTTTCTGTCACTGCGAGAAACGATTCATGGTGAGCGAAGTCGAACCAAGTGACGAAGCAATCTGTCTTTCCTCCCCTCCCCTGTAGGAGAGAGCCAGGGTGAGGTTTTGCATCTTTAAGATTCGTAGTCGGGGCTATTTGACAACTTCTGTGACTTTCATTGCGAGTAACGCGAGTCAATCCGCAACTTATTGCACTGTATTACTGGATTTGCTCAATTTACAAGGAATTCAAAATCTCTTCAGGCGTTGTTAAAGGAAACAGTCCTGTATCCTCCTTTATTGAGCCTTTGACGCGTTTGAAATCGCTATCAAAACTCGCTATATATTCACAACCTAGGTGTTTGGCAAAAAGAATATGGAACACGTCACTGCTATCAAGCTGTAAATATGAGTAGGAGCTAATCTCCCTCTCACCTTCTTCCACAGTAAAGCTGAAATTCTTAATATCGGCCAAATAAAGCCCCTTTAGTGCATGTGCCATTCCAAAACTGAGATTTGGCCACGTCGTAGCGATTAACCAATTGAGTGAATCAGCACCCTCGCGCTGATTAATTGCGTGAATTCTTGAATCCTGTTTGCAATGTTCTAAAGTTTCTTCAAGCAAGTCGGCCACTTCCTTGTCCGACTTACCCTTCAAAAACGCAACAGTGGCGACCTCTGATAATATTTGTTTGAAGTTACTCTGAGCAAACCACTTAATCAATTCCATTAATGATAGAGGGGTTATGATCGGAGTCAATTTGGGATTACTGTAATATAGTTTCTCTCTAATCTTAATGACTTTATCAAGCCTTTTGAACCAACCTTCTTTGCGTAAAACACTTCTCAGTACTCTATGGTGCGGAGGTTCATTTTTCAGTGTTATTGGGTCGGGGTCATCGATTGGATTGTTCATACTTTCAGTAAGCCAATATTCTATCAATACCGAAGAATCAAAGTAAACTGCAGGTAGGAATTTGCTTTCAAGTTTGCCGGTGTCTGCCAGCAAAGCAATCATACTGCTGTATGCGGAGTTTTCTTATCCCACTTCTTGTTACACATACACCTTCAACAAATCCAGAATCCTATTCAGCTCACCATCATTGGCAAAGCTAATCTCAATCTTCCCCCTCCTTTTTCCCTTCCTGATTTTCACACTAGTACCGAAAAACTGCTTCAGCTTCAGCTCCACCTGGGTCACCGCAGACGAAACGTTTCCCGGAGCCTTGATTACTAATCTTTTCCTCTGCTTACCTTGCAGGATATCTTGTATCTC
>MHDC01000037.1 GCA_001803415.1 Microgenomates group bacterium RBG_16_45_19
TATTTTATTTGAAATCCACCGAAAGAAAATTAAATTTAATAATCTTAACCAAAGACAAATAATATCACTCTTAATAATCGGTGCCGCCGCGGTTAGCTTCAACTATTACATGCAGGTTGGCTTTGATTTAGCTCCTAATATTGGTTATGTCAACGCCATTAACGCAGCCTCAATTGCGGCCGTAACGGTCTTTTCAGCTTTGCTATTTAAAGATGAACTTACCCTTAAGAAACTTGTCGGTGTTCTAGGGATTATATTTGGTTTGATAATCTTGGTTGTCTAAAATCTATCATTTACCCCTTCTTGCCGCGTAAGCGAACTGATAGAAATACCGCTGCCATTGTTCTTTGGTTTGGTGGTATTGATTTTCTCCGATGATAAAATCTAAAAACAGTTCTTTTACCTGACACATCTCTTTCAGTTTAAGCTTATTTTTTGGATCTTGGATGGTTAAGAAAATTAATTCGATAAACCGGGTTACCGCTCCCCACGATTGCTCTTGATTCCCTTTTTCCTTCCATTTTATCGACCGTTCCACTTCTGAACCTACATTCCCCATTTGCTCAATAAAATTTAGTTCAAACCAGCGCCCGTTAGCCAAATCTTGATGCTGCCATTTCATCATAAAATCAATTTTAAGACTAGGTTCCTTATTTTTTGCCGAATTTTTGGATCATCTACTCCACGGCTGTTGTTTCCTTGCATTGGTCGAATATTGATCATGGAATCGAATTCAATCAATTCGTCAACTGATAAATTTGGGCAAAGGTTTATTCCCCATAAATCCTCTTGCTTTGATCCATGCTCTAATAATTCCCGTTCTTGGTCTGAATGTAATCCAGCATCAACCACCATTAAATTCTTGTCGATATCCACGACCGCTTTGACGATTCCACTATACATTTTTTGCGACATCGTCTTCAATTGGCCTAGTTTTATTTTGTTATTCAGGTTTACCAGTTTCATGCTTGTCTTTCACTTGGTGCCAGGCCCAGGCTGACGCAATAATTTCTTTAAGTTCGGGGTGCTTGGGAGTCCAGCCTAAGACCGTCTTGGCTTTGTCGCTGGCCGCGACTAACCGGACGGCATCTCCCTCTCGCCGTCCCTGAATAGTCACAGCGATATCCCGACCGGTGACTTCTCGGGCTGCAGCCAACACTTCTTGGTTGGAAAAACCTTGGCCGTTGCCTAAATTAAACACTTCAAACTCAAACTGGTTTTGCTTCAGTGCCTCCAAACCTAAGACATGGGCTTCGGCTAGGTCGTCGATATGGATATAGTCTCTGATGCAGCTGCCGTCCGGAGTCGGGTAGTCATTACCATATAGCTTAAATTCCGGCTGTTGGCCTAAAGCCACGGCTAAGATATTGGGAATAATGTGGGTTTCTGGGATATGAGCTTCACCCCGTTTGGGTGGCGTTTCTAAGAGCGAAGCTCCGGCAGCGTTAAAATAGCGGAAAATCCCTACTCGTAGGCCTTTAGTTTGATTCAGCCACCCCAGCATCTCTTCGATCATTAATTTCGTTTGACCGTAAACATTAGCCGGTTTCAATGGATCAGCCTCCCGTAAAGGCTCATCTTTTGATTGGTAAACCGCTGCTGTACTCGAAAAAATAAATTGCTTAATCTTTGCCCTGACTATTTCAGCCAACAAAGTTTCCGACCCGACGACATTGTTGTCAAAATATTTAATCGGGTCGGCCATTGACTCGCCAGCTTCGATCAAAGCCGCAAAATGCATTACCGCCTCAAAGCCTCGACCTAAGATTTCCCGTAATAAGGCTTTGTCATGAATGTCGCCCTCCACCAGTTCGGCCCCTTGGGGTACCATTTCCCGATAGCCATGGCTCAAATTATCCAGTACCACCACTTCATGACCGGCCTGAAGCAAATGATCAGTTGTCACTGAACCTATATAGCCGGCTCCACCGGTAACTAGGATTTTCATAAATTACGCTACCCAAAGACCCTGGGTGAATAAGAGAATATTAATTACCAGCAGTATACCAGATACCAAGACGACCCAAGCGTCGGTAACAAAAAAGCCACTAATCCAAAGACGGCGTAAGCTGGTCGGAAACGCTAAGATTAAGAGGATTACTTTTTTGGCGACCGTTGTCGTTTCGTCTAATTTAATTAATCGAATCAAGAAAATTAAGCCGATCATCGTTGCCTCTACCAATTAAGTTTTAAAACCCAGGCAAATCCGAATAGCCAAACCAACACCGCCATTAGACTAATGGTGTTGCCCAACTTTCGCGGCCAAGTGTCTTGAGTGAAGCGGGTCACCACGGTGTGAGTCCCCGCCGGTAAACGGTAGCTGACTAAACCAGGGTAGGCTGGCTCTTGGTAGTCTATCTGAGTAAATTCATTATCCACCCAGACTTTCATTCCCGGAAAGTAAGCTATCCGTTCAATCACTCTGGTCCGAGCGGTATTAAACACTTGATAATTTCTGGCGGTTCCCGTCCAAATCTTGAAGCTAAATTGGCAAACCGGCTCGCTGCAAGCCACGGGGTGAGCGCTAAACAGGCTGGCATCTAGGCCATAGTTAGTCCCTTTATTAAACCAACGTGGCATATTTTCATCCATTAGGCTGGTAGTGGTGGTTGTCTGGAACCAGTATTGATCCGGAAAAAAATAAGTGTTCTGGGCTTGATTTTTTGTCGCCATCGATGCACCCAAAATTATTACTAATCCGCACCACCAACCCCAATGGTTTTTGGTTTGATCGAATAGCCATGCCATCACTGGTACGGCCAACATCGGCCAAAAAAATAAGAGTCGCCAAGGGAATTGGATATAATTCACCAGCGGTAAATTTTGCCACCACCAGCTTGATAACGGCAGCATGGCTACACCCCACCCCACCATTCCCCCATAAAGCCACTTTATTCCCGCCGGTTTCGCTCGAAAACTAATCCCAATAAAACCTAAGCCTAAAATCAGTAACCAGATCGGATTTAAATTAAAACTAATGCCGTCCACTGGTCCCGGTCGCGAATAACCATAATCCCAAGCGTCATAAACCAACTGCTTTAAAGTCGGAAAATGTTGTTGGTAAATGTGGCTTAACGGTGATTGGCGGATGATGGTTGCCTGCCCCTCGCTCACGGCTGGTATCCAGAAAAAAGCCGCTAAACTCAAGCCCAAAACCAACGGTGGCCCTAGTTGCCGCCAAGTGCTTAATTTTTTCCTGGTTCGAAAGAGTAAGAAACCTAAAAATAGGGGCGTGCCGAACAAAACCATAATATTATGTGACAGTAAGAACATTGCCCAGATTAAGCTCGCCCCCCAAAAGATAAACTGTCTCCACCCCCCTCCGGCCCTTATCAGTCGCTCAAAACTATAAAACAGCCAAGGGAATAAGGCATAGGCGATTATCTCCCCCGCTCCTCCCCTCACATAAACCAACAGCAGCGCGTAATTACTCAAAGCGTAAAGCCAACCCCCCAAAAAAGCGGCCTTGGTCGTCAAGTAGCTTTTAAGTAACCAGTACATCCCCCAACCAGCCGTCACCAGCGCCGTTAACCAGATAGTGGTCGCGGCGGCCTCGACGCTCAACTGGGCTTTAATCAATAACAGGCCCAGGATATAAGGTAGGGGATAATTGAAATTAAACACCGGATACCCGAAGCCAGCATTGGCATTGGGGGCCCAGCGTGGCGGCCATTGACCTTGCTGAAAAGCCAAGTAATACTGGGCTATCCGGGCGGTATGGATTTGACCGTCATGGGTTTCGGGTAGACCAACCGTTATCAGAGACCAATAACCAACTAGAATCACTAAGGTTAGGCTGACTAAAGCTCCCAGCTGTAGTCTAAGTTGATGGCGCATGACTTTTAGCCACTACTTGTTGATAAATGGCGACCGTTTCCCGGGCGGTTTTTTCCCAGGAAAACTTCGCTGCTTGAGCTAAACCTTTCTCGACAAATCGCTGCCTTTTACCCTTAGTCATGACTATGACTTGAGCGATCGCCAATTCCAAGGCCTGCGGTTGCTGGGGATCAAAGCTAATCCCGACCTCTCCCATTACTTCCGGTAGTGATCCCCCGGTTGAACTAATTACCGGTGTGCCGCATTGCATCGCCTCCACCACCGGTAAACCAAAACCTTCATATAGCGACGGTTGGATATACCAATAAGCCCCGCTGTAGAGGCAGGCCAATAAGTTAGGCTCATCGGCTAAATCGGTAATTAAACGCCCGGTCGCCTCTAAGCCGTCTGTGGCAATCTGGGCTTTGATCGCTCTCGCCTCGGGAATATTCTTGGCTAGGGCTCGACTGACCAACACTAAGTCAAAATCCTTGGCATAAGGTTTAAAGTTGGTCAATAGGTAAGCCAAATTTTTATTGTAACTAATATCCCCGACGTATAAAAAGTAAGGTTTGGTTAGTTGGAACCTCTCTCGGATTTGTTTCTGTCTGGAGTACGGTTGAGGCTTTAAAGCGGGATCGGCTGCCAAATAAACCCGGTGGATTGAATCTTTTGGTACCGGCAGGAATCGAGCAATGTCCTTTCTTGAGCAATCGGAATCGGTGATCACCGCTTTAACCCCCCTTAAACTCCAGCGTTGTAGGGAAAATTTAACTCGACCGCGTAAGCCGGGTGGGTAGTGTTCGGGAAACAGTAACGGATGGACGTCATGGATGGTGATCACCACTGGTTTTAACTTAATAAAAGGCAGAGTTAAGAAGTAAAAATCAAAATATGGATAATGAATTAGATCAATATTTGCCAGGCTTGTCTTTGTAGTCAAAATATACTCATTTTGCTTATCGACTAACTGGAGATGTTTGACCAAGAGTTTGGTATAGATACCAATCCCCCGGTAACGATGTGCCCCCCTGATCGGTGAGATATTAATGGCGACGCGCATGCCCTGCCTTTCGGTATAAATCACCTAATTTCATGTAAGCTAGAGCGTGATGGAGTCCGGAAAACAGGGCAAACACCAAACCTCTAAATCCGTCTTGATAACCTCGATGTCTCATAAACAAAGTCACCCCAGTCATTAATGGCTTGATCACTAAGTATTTAAGGTCGTTTCCCCAACTTAACTTAACCTTTTGGTTAAAGAGTTCTTGGGCGGTTAGACTGGTATAGCGGTTGGCATTGGTAAGATACCGTTTAAATGTTGGTGCATTATAGTGCAAGAGATGTCCATCGATTTGACTTACTTCACCCTCAACCACCATTTGTTCGTGAACCGATTTTTGGGGAAGATAGGCTTTACCCTTTTTAAAAAGCCGGATGACCGGATCTGGATATTGGCCTCCCTTGGTCAAAAACGCTCCCAAAAAATAGTTTTTTCGCTTGATCCAAAAAGCTGACTTGGGGCTTTCCTCACTTAAGAGTTGGTCGATCGCTTTAAGCAGCGTGGCGTCAACCACTTCGTCAGCATCCAATTGTAAAATCCAATCGCTCTGGGCCGCCTCAATGGCCAATTGTTTATTAATATGGAAGATCGGTTTATTGGTGGTTTCGATGACTTTAGCTCCCCGCTGTTTGGCTAGCTGAACCGTGGCGTCGGTCGAGGCTCCATCCACCACGATCACTTCGTCGGCTAGGGCTTGAATGGCTTTTAGACACCGTTCGATATTAGTCGCTTCATTATGAGTGGCTAAGACCACGGCCAAAGTCTTTCTCTTTGAAAGAGTCATATTTTCCAGTGATAAATATTATCCGCCGTTCGTTCGATCACTTGATTATCATCAGGTACTTGGTTGGGATCATTATAAACGGAGTACCGGCCAAATTGCTGCACCCGGATCATCCCGGCGGCGTCTCGACCCACCAGGCGTTGTTGCTGTAAATAAATCTCTGGGGCAATTCGGTCATACCATAAAAACCAGATATATATTTGCTCACTCATTAGGTCATGGCTTAATCTCGAAGCGTTGGTAATCGCCACCGGTTTTTCCGGACTAGTCAATTTAGTCGCCAAGGTGGCAATTCCCGATGGGTAAGTTTTAACCGCCTCTTGTGGAAAAATTTTAAAGTAGTGATAGCCAAAAAGTAAGCTCTCCAGCGTTAGGGTCACTAACGGGATTAAAGCCCAACCTTTAAGTTTAGGTAAGCTGATCGCCCCGATCATTAATAACCCCCATAAAAAAAGTAAGCTTCTGGTCGCGTGAGGGGCATCCACCGTAATTAAAGCCGGTAATAACGCTCCCATGGCCAAAATTATCAGGCTGCAACCTGCCCGCCAATCGGGTATTTTTTTCAAATATATCAGTCCGGCTCCGAGCCAGAACCAAAACCAGGTTGTCCAAAACATATGGCCGTAACCGGGGATAGAATGCCATGGATGAGCGCCACCCCGAACCACTAAGAATTTATAACCCAAAGATTGACTCCAATGCTTCAGCATTAAGCCGGTCCAAGCGGTATATTTAGTCGCTCCTAAGCGTTGCCAGGCGTTTTCGGCCTGACTGTAATTTTGGTTAATCTGACTCCAAATGGTCGGGTCGGTAAATATGGTAATATTTTGTTTCTGATTAATTAATGGCCAAAAACCCCAAGTTGTCACCAGGGCTACCAGGACTAACGGCAGGCTGATTATCCCTTTCTCACGCCACGATTTATGGGGTAGACTGGCGACAAAAAGAACCACCACCGGCAATAATAATAGCGGACTGTTGTAGCTTAAAATCGCTAAAAAATAGGTCACCGTCATGGCTAAGAGTCGACCTGGCTTCACTTGGTCCAAAGTTAAATAGAGGGTTAAGACCAGCCAAAACAGCGCCAGGTGAGCTTCAAAAGCAGTCCTGGAGTAAAATATCGCCCAAGGGCTGACCGCCACCAAGGCGGCGGCCAACCAACCGACTGGTGGTTTCTGGGTTAATTTCCGTCCCCAACCATAACTTAAGCCGATTAAACCAATCCCGGCCAGCAAACTCGGCCAGCGCACGGCCGCATCGTTATCGCCGGTTAATCCAAAGCTTAACGCCAATGTGTAAATATATCCCGGCAACTTGTAATCACCAAAGGACTCAAACATTAACGGGTAGCGCCGGCCCCACTCATCGATACCAAACTGAGCGATTGACCAAGCATTATAAGCCAAGGCTGTCTCATCCCGATTCAGGTCGGTGGGAATGGCGCCGAAGCGATAAAGCCTGAGCCCGACCCCCCAAATCACCAAGGCGATCATTAAGCCTGTAGTTAACCGCTCAACTGTTTTTTTCATAAATTTGGTAAAGGGGTAAGGTTTGGTAATCATTAATTGTTTCCAGTAACCGCCAACCGGTTAGTGACACTGGTTCATCTGCCCTGATCATTATGACTGTCCCTGGTTTCATCCCTGCTACTGTTTCCTGGTTAATCGGCACAAAGCGAAATCGTTCAAATTGACTAATTTGAAAATTTGTCGTTTGGTTTTGAACTAAGGTCGGATCAATCCGGTTGAACCATAAAAAGTAAAGGTACAACCGGTCTAGCACTTCCACCTGAATACTCTTGGCCTGAAATTGATCTCCACCTAGATAACGGGCGGCCGCTTCGTAACCGTACTGCCAAGCCGCTGCCGACCGGGCTGGATAATGGTGCCAATAATCATGCCAATAATAGAAAAACCAGAGACCGCTGCTGACCAATAACCCAATCCCAATCAGGCGAAATATTTGACGTCGGCTGGTTAACCAGCTAGCGATGCCATACCCGATCAGCCCGGCCACTGCCGGCAAGGCGTTTAATGATCTTAAGGCATGGGGAACGGTTAAGGGTATGGCGGCCGGGATAACCGCAATCAGCCACCAGCTCAATAAGAATATCACCGCTCTTGAATGTCTTTTTAAACCCCTGATAATTCCGGCGCCTAAAAATGCTATCAGTGGCATTAAAAATAAACCGACTCGGCCGGTGCCGTGCCTCAAATTAGGATCACCGGTAAAAAACAAATAGCGCCAATCGAAAAAAGCGCTTAAATTGACCATTAACCGTCGGCTCAAAAACCACCACCGGTGATAAACCAACCTGGCCAGCCAATGGTTGCCGGCTAACTCCCGATAACGGTTCTGGTCCAAAATATGATCATTAGTGTTCCACAAGCTTTCGGTCGACAGCCGAAATTGTTGACTAACTTGGCCATACTCCGACCGATAAATCGGCCAGAATATCAAGAAAAAAACCAAACCGGCTGCTCCCAGCCAAGACCAGAAACGTCTAGGTAATTGACGGCCGTATAGCAACAGAAAGCTCAGGGTAATCAACGGTCCGACAAACCGAGCTGAAAAGTAGGCGTATAGACTCAAACCCATCAAACCGGCCGCCCCCATTAAGTATGCCGGTTTTTGCCGTGCCCTAAATAATAACCAAACGGCACCTGTCAGGCAGGTAACTGCCAAGTTGGCCTCAAACCCAACTCGGGAAAAATGAATCGCCCACGGCGAAAAAGCAATGACGACGGCACTGGCTAAGCCGGCCGCTTTCGATTTAAACACCTCTTTGGCCAGTAAATAACTCAACCCAATTAAAACAGAGCCCGAAAGGGCGCTCACTAGTCTAAAAGCCGTGACGGTAGGTCCTAAAATCTTCATCATTACCGCCGCCAGCCAGATGTATAAAGGCAGTTTATAGTCACCATAGGAAGGGAAAATGGCTTGCCATAAGCTGTGACCGTGCATATCCTGCCCGGTCTGGGTCAAGCTGAAAGCGTCATAGGCCATGGCCGCTTCATCCCAATAAATCGATACCGGCTGACCGTTTAGGTTAACCGTTCTTAAACCGATGCCTAAACTGATAATTAAACCTAAAAGCAGCTCTGCTCGATTAATTTTCATAAATATAAAAGGCGGCTTGGCCGTCTAAAAAGTTTACTTGGTTAAGGAGTCGGTAGGGTTCGTTAGCCCGTGTCGACACGATCAGGCTACCTGGCGATGGTGGCCGGCCACTAAAGTCGATTGATCCAAATTCCAAGAGCTCTCCCTGGTCTCGGCGTAAGTTCATCGCTTGACGCTGAATTAATTCGGGTTCTACCTGCCAATAAAACAACCCGTAAATCGATGGTCGGCCGTAGATTGGCGTAAAGTAGATTTGGCGGCCTTGACGGAAGGCCGGCTCAATCAAAGCCAATACCTGTTTATAACCGTATTGCCAGGCTTGACTCACTCGTTTGGGGTAAACCCAGTAAAGGTCATAGACATAAACTATGACGGAACCAAAGATGACTAAGCCGACTAAACCCAACCACCAATGCTTGCCCGGTAATCGCTTTAGCCAGGCTGACAGTTCGGCCAAGCCCAGACCGATGATCATCGCTATGGCTGGGGCGGCTGGTAAAAATCGTAAGGTGTGGGGCGTGGTATTAGTCAAAGCTGGTGGCATAGTGGCTAATAACACCCAGAGGATTAGCCACTTACCTGGTTGTTTTGACTGACTCATCAAGACGTATATACCCCAGATCAGCGGAACCATCATCCAAGGATATAACAAGGCCAGCCAACCGCTTTGGTGTCGGGGATTGCCATCGCCGGCAACAAAGAGAAAATTAAGATTTAAATGACTCACCGCTCCGCTTAATATTTCTTGGCTCCATTCCCGGTAGCGGTGGTGGATCAAATGAGAGACCATGTTATCCCCGTCTTCAGCCCGATCGGCGTTAGTCATCGTCACTACCGGCGAAGTCGATAATAAACTCGTCTCCCGAATCCGTTGCTGAACTGAGGTTGAGTTCCAGGCTTTAATCAACGGCCAGCTCAAAACCATGGCCAGAATCACGCTTAACCACAGGACTTTTGTGTGTCGAAATTTCTTTAAATTGAGTCCAATCAGACTCAGCGCCATCAAAGGCGCTAACATCCGTAAGCCATGGTAGGTATACATTGATATCACCAAAGCCAGCCCCGCCCCGATTACATAACCGGCTTTATCTTTGGCTTTAAGTAGACAGAAAACCCCCAACGTCAGGAAGAAAGTGGCCAAATTGACTTCGAAAGCTGCCCGGGAAAACTGGATATGCCAGGGTATTATCGCCAACGTCAAGGCACTCCCTAAAGCCCAACTCGAGCGTCGACTCATTTGCCGACAGATTAAGAAAACTAACCAGACGGTGGCTGTACCGGCCAGTATCGAAGGTAACCGAACCACCCAATCATGTAAACCAAAAACAGCCAGAAAGGGTACCAAGGCGTAGAAATAACCGCTGGGTTTGTAATCTCCAAACGATTCAAACGCCACTACCGGCCAGGGTTGGCCGTGATAATCCCGTCCAGTTTTTAGGATCGAATAAGCGTCATAACCTAAAGCTGCTTCTTCCCAATAAAGTGACGGCGGTGACTGCCCAATTAAAAATGTCCTTAAACCCAAGGCTAAAAAAAGGATTATCCCTAACCAAAAGTTGTTTTTATTTTTCATTGTTTCTAGGTCCTAGCTACGACCCATAGCGGCTTTTCAGTGCCTGGGATCATAATCACTTTAATTACGGTCGGATCGGTTAGCGGAATTTCACTGGGGGAAGCCACGTAAAGCCGTTTCTCCCTATGCTCCGCCCACTTCACCGGTCCGAATTCATATTGGTTTAACGCCCCGTACAAATAGTCTTTAGGCTCAATTTGGTTATAGACCAAAAAATAGATATATGGTTGACCGTAAACATCGCTAACGACTATTTTTTCCGCTTGGTTACGGTACTGGTTGGTTAGAACCACAATTTGGTCATAGCCGTAGAGAAAATCTTGGGCAGCGCTGGTCGGATAACTTTGATAGTAAGTTTTTAGGTAAGCTGCCACCGCCATTAAGTAAACTCCACCGATTAAGCCCAAAGTTACCCTGGCTAATTTAACTGATTTTTGTCTAATCCAGTCACTCAAGCTGATTAAGCCCACTGTCGCCCAAATGACGGCTGGGGTTAAAGCGAACAGGCTTCTTAAAGCATGGGGGGTTAAGTGAGTTAAGATTGCCGGTGTCAAACCCAGTCCCCACCAACCTAATAGCAGCTGGTTCACTCGCTGCCGCCAGTTTTTGAGTCCGATTAAAATTCCCAACCACATCAAAGCCCAGCCAATCGGCGTGATTAGGCCGTGACCTTTGACGCTATGGCGCCAACTAACCGCATCATTTCCTCTCAGCCAAAATTCCGGTGCTAACTCCCGGATAATATTCCCACCCAGTTCCTGAAGGCTGGTTCGGAAATCATTCCACACTCCGAATTTAGTAAAAAAGATCAACGTTTCACTCCGAGCCAAACCCTTTCCCCCCAAAGCATCTACCACCAACGGTAGACTTAATAACAACAATAGTCCTCCACTGAGTTTAAGCCATCGACTGTGCCCGCTTAGCGGCTGTCGGAAAATAAAGCCGAAAAATGGTAAAAATCCCAGCCAGAAAATCTTAGCCGTATGGAACACATACAGACTGGCAGCTATCGCTAATCCTGATCCGAGCCACCACGGGGGACATTTTAAGCCTTTAAGCAAACCTAAGATCGAGAGGTTTACCAAGAAGAAAGCGGTGCTTTGTTCAAAACCTACCCTAGACAAAGTCACTCCCCAGGGTGATAAGGCTAAACCAAACATGACTAAATATGGTATCCACCAACGCCAGTGTGACTGTAACCACCCTATTTTTCCTAACTCCTGGGTAATCAAAAAAGCTAAGATCACTGAACCCACTCCGCTTAAGGCCGCTAAATAACGGACCCACAACCAATGGAAGCCAAAGAACCGATAGGCTATGGCCAGTACATAGATCACTCCGGGCGGCTTGTAATCCCCGAAAGAGACAAAGCTCAAGGGTAAAAAGTTGGCTTGTTCATCTCGTGCCCACCGGGATATAGACCAGGCATTATAGGCAATGCTGGCTTCATCTAAAAACAGACCCGGTGGGACCGCTTTCAAATGGTAAAATCGGAGACAACCGGCTATCGCCAAGATCCCCCAAAACAACCAAGTCCGGTACTTCATAATTTAAATGATAAGGCTCACTTGAGTCAGTATCGCCTGATCTCTGATTTGAGCCGCTTTTTTCTCTAAAGCTCTTTTTTTTAAGACTGGTTTGATGACGGTTAAAGCCTGAATCAAACCTTTTAAGAACAGTCCCCGACTCATAATCGAAGTGATCAACAAATGATAGGGTAACCAAACCAAGTGGCTTAAACTTAGCCGCCAATCGGTCAAATTTTTCCACACCAAAATCAAACTGTTTTTATATGAAGCTAATTGCATTTGGTCCTGGCCTAAAACCAGTCGCTGGGTTGTCTCATGGTGGTGGGTTACCCGACTTTCCGGTACAAACTTAATTTGGTGACCTCGTTTTAGGAGTCGATAAGACAAATCCCGATCCTCTTCATAGGCTGGGGCAAATAACGGATCAAAACCACCTAAAGCCAAAAAAAGTTCTCTTCGGTAAGCGCCACTGCCACCAGCGACCCAAAAAGTGTCTCGGCCTGTCTGGTCCCGGGCGCGCCAATGTCGGATTAAACCCCGTTCGAACCTACCCCCAGCCCGACCGCTGAATCGTATCCGCCCATTGATCGTTTCTAATTCAGCACACCCGGCTGCGGCGACAACTGGTTGGTTAAAGGCTGCCAGTAATGGTGTTAAAAAATCTACTTGGGGAGATACATCATTGTTGAGTAAAACTACAATTTCCCCTCGAGCCGCTTTAACCCCTGCGTTACAAGCTCGGGCAAAACGTCGATTCTGTTTAAGGCTAACTAGGCGAACCAAGGGGTAGCGCTGCTTCAGCCAAGCGACACTGTCATCAGTCGAGGCATCATCCACCACGATCACTTCAGCTCCCCTGGCTGCGGCCATCACCTGGGGAAGGTTTTCGGCTAATAACTGCCGGCCGTTGTAATTCGGAATAATCAGGCTAACGGACCAGTTGGACGAAGCCATCGGCAAACACCTCCTCACTGAAAGTCTTGGCTCTGATCCGGGCTTTCTCGCTTAAAGCCTGCCATAAATCATGATTGGCTCCGATTAAGCGGGTTAACTTGATCAACTTGGCCGGAGTCTGCCACCAACGACCGTTAACCCCATCCATAATAATCTCTTTTTGGCCGCCGCCGGCATAGACCAGTGGTACCGCTCCGGCCGACATCGCCTCCACCGTCGTCATCCCAAAATGTTCTGCTTTTTCCGGATGTACGGCCAAATCTTCCCCGAAGCCGGCGGCGTGCCAATAAATTGAGGCTTGACCGTATAGCCTGGATAACTCTGGGAAGCTGGGATTGTAGACAAACTGAACTTGTTTTTGATCGATTTCTCCCATCGCATTATAAATTTCGGTTGGTTTCTTTAATCCGCCACCGGCCACGATCAATCGCCAATCCGGCCAATTCAATTGTTTAAAAGCTTGAATCATAACATCTTGTCGTTTATGGTGCAGCAGATTGTCAAATCTGCCGACCGTCAAAATCGTTTTAGTTTTCTTTAAGGGTGGATGTTGGGTTACTGGCGGGTAAAGCACCTGACTTTTAACTTTGAATTCTTGATCAATCACTCTTTTCGTAAACTGGGAATTACAGATCACCTTGGATATCCGTTTGAGTTTTAATTGGTTTAACCATGACCGACCCTTAACCTGAGTAAACGGTACTTGAAAATGTAACAGGTTAACTTTGGCTGTTAAGAAGGGCAAACTGCCGTCAGACAACCAAAATATCAGCTCAAACTGGCTGAAATAGCCTAATTTTTTTAATATGGTCCCGTGCCTAATCAATTCTGCCGCTTGGGTATCAATTTTGGCCCAGTCAAATTTTTGCCCGTACCGTTCTTGCAGGCGTTTTACTAATTCCGGCTCATGCCAAGGTACCGTTACCTGCCAACCCATCTGCTGGAGTTGGTTGGCCACCGAAGCCAAGTATTTCTCACCCCCACCTCGAGTATCCCAATAAGGATTATAGACAAGAGCCCGTTTCATGAGAAAATTATCCCATATCGACCCCAAACTTACCAATCAGTTATGACTCAAAACCCATGGTGGTGGCGCTTCAGTCTGATCGGTTTAATCATCCTTGGTCTGCTATTGCGTTTCCATCACCCGAACCATTTTAGCTTTGCTTTTGATCAAGTCCAAATTTTAAACCAAGCTCAGAGTGTCACTCAGGGAGACCTGACTTTAATCGGTCCGCGTACCGGCCCGGTAGCCATGTTCACCGGCCCTCTTATTTATTATCAAACTGCGGTCATCTACCGCTTCTTGCCTTCGGTCTACGCCCTGCACCTCACGGCGGCTATCACCGCTTTACTCACCAGCTTGGGTTTAATTTGGTTAGGCCGAAACTATCTGCCGTACCGTTTGTCCACCTTAGTCATACTCTGGCTTTGGGCCACTTCCCCTTTCTTGGTCACCTTGGACCGTTTTATTTGGAATCCCAATTGGCTCTTGTTGGCCGCTGTCTTATCCTTTTTTCCCCTGCTCAAATCCCCGCGGTTGCCGTCTCGCCTGCCGGATTATCTGTCTCTTTGTCTGGGTGGTTTTTTAGGTTATCAGGCTCATTTTTCCGGTTTACTCTTACCCTTTCTGGTCAGCCTCATTTGGCTCCTCTCTATCCGGCGCCATTGGTTGCTACCCCTAGTCAGTTGGGCCGGGGCGGTGGTTTCCCTCCTGCCTACCTTAATCTTTGACTTGCGGCATCAGTGGTTTAACTTGGCCGGCTGGCTCTCCCTGATTGAAAATCAAGATCGGTTAAGTCGCTTTCTCTGGTGGGAACGTTTTGGTCACGATTTGTATATTACCTTGGAAAATCAACTCAAATTAATTTCCCTCAACCTGACTCCCAGCCTCACCCTTATCGGTGGTGCCTTGGTTTGTCTTATCTTTCTTAGCCTGAGTCGGTTAAAGCAAACGGCCAAATTTCGGTTTAATCCCCTCTTGCCTCTAATCTGGTTATTAGTCATTATCCTGGTTTATGCCTTTTATCGCCTGCCCACTCCCGAGTATTACTACCTCATTCAGTTGCCGGCTTTAATGACTATCGTCGCCGTTATTTTTACCAAACTGCATCAGCTAAAGTTAACCATCATCCTGGTGCTGTTAATCACTATCATCAGCCTCATGGCTCTTAGACAAAATTATCAACGCGCCACCCATCTTGGTCATTTAACTTTAGGTGAACAACTGACTTTGAGTCGTTATTTACAGCGGGAAGTTCAAATCCGACCGCTTAAGGCACCCCGCTTTCAGGTACCTTCAGCCGATCGTCCGAGTCTGGAATATCTGGTCAAAGATATTCCCTGGCAAACTAACGGTGCTCGTTTAGTGATCGTGGTTCCCGCCTCGGATAAAATTAATTACCAAGCCCGCTTTGGTCTGATTGGGGTGCAAGTAGACTAAGTTTTGTGTGGCTGTCTTTCCCACAATTTGGTATAGACAATCAATATGTCCACCATTTGAAAGTAAGCCTCAAACCAACCGACCCGGCCATAACGATAAACCTGGTGCCGACTCAATTCCCGCCACCATGAGGTTAGCGCCACTCTGACCAGCCGCCACCAACTGATGGGGGGATGGTTAGCCCGAAGTAGTAGTGCCGCCCCCATTTCCGACCAAGCATTGGTTTTTGCCAGCATTGAAGTGATGTCGGTATGGGTTCGGTGGATTAACGGCTGAGTTATACTTAGCCTTTCCCCTTCGATTAACGGATGCTCGTGGACCACGCCGGCCCAACCGTGGAGTCGATCCCGAGCAAACAACCGTTCGACTCGATCTTGGTACATTTCCCGGCCCAGGAAAAAATTCCGACGCTTGATTAAGTAAACTCCGTCCCGGTGACTCTCAACTACTTGTTTAATCTCTTGAGCTAAACTGGGGGTAACCACTTCGTCGCTGTCCAGATAAAATAGCCAGCTTTGGGTGGCGGCATGTAAACCCAAATTACGGCGCTTGGCAAAACTCGGCTCACCGCCTTCAATCACTTTAGCCCCGTGTTGCCTGGCAATCGTTCTGGTCTGGTCGGTTGACTCCTGGTCGACCACGATAATTTCCCGACAGAAACCGATTGATTTTAAAGCTGACTCGAGTGTCTGCTGACTGTTATAAGTTAAGACTATCCCGGTTATCGGTAAGTTTATTGTCGGTTTCATATTTTGGCTTGGCCCCAGCGTCGGTAAAAGGCATCCCGCACCGCTCTCTTTTCGATGTTCTGACCCTGCCTTAAGGTGGTCAAAGCTTGGCGCCAGACCGCTGCCCGAGTTTTTACAGTCCCGAACTTACTGGCAAATAAGAGGCGGTTGCGACTGAGGTAATAACGGTGCCACCGCGATCCCGGCCCGCCGGTACTCCCGGCATTCTTGTGCCAAATTTCCGACTGGGGTGTCATTAAGATGGTAAAACCGGCTCGCTTGGCTCTGACGGACCAATCGGTGTCTTCTAAATAAAGGAAATAGCGCTCATCCCAAAAACCAATTTTATTAATTAAATCGGAACGAAAGGCCACACAACAACCGGTGGCAAAATCCGTCTCTTGAGTTTTGGTCCACTGGCCGTGATCGACTTCGTTGACTCCCCAGTGCCAGGCATAGATATTCTCCCAATCGATAATCCCGCCGCCGTACCAAATGACTTTACCACGTTCTGCTTCTTGATATTCTTGGTGGTGGTATTCACGCCCTGGATAGAAATAAATTTTTGGTGACACTAAACCCACTTTGGGCTGGTCTAATTGCCGCCACAGCGGTGCTAACCACCCGGGGCTGACTTCGACATCATCATTCATTACTATAATTACTCGTGATTTAAACGAGGCTAACCGTCTTAACACCGTGTTTACTGATCCGGCGTAACCCCGGTTCTGGTTGTCGTTTAATGCATCTGCTTGACACTTCAAATTTGGTGGCACGATCACCTTTTTCTGGCAACCGATTCTGACCAAATTAACCCGTACCCCTGTCGCCTCGTCGGCTTGGGCCAATGACTTTAAGCAAGCTGACAAGTGCTTTGAATCATGATAGTCGGTAATAATTAACTCCACTTGATTGTGATTCATAGAGATGCCCTTGAGTTGGTTCTCGGCCTTATCCAGTGACTGATTACCTCACTGGCTCCGAGGTACAAAAAAGGCAAAATCGTTAGGTAGTAGCGGATAAACGGAGCCTGGACCGTTAAGTATATCAGGTACAGACCGGGAATGATCATGATTAAGCTGGGTAATGTCGGTTGCCGCCAGCGACGAGCGTTTGTCCAACCGAATAAATTAAGGGTTAAAGCCACGGGCCAAAGCCAGCTCCAACCGGCTGGTCTAATCATGGCTAAATTACCCCACCAGCTGGTGACCTTCCCGGTTAAAAATAACCAGCTGGCCGCCCCAAAACTGACGGCCACCGAATGTTGCCACCAGTACTTTAACAGCTTTAGTTGAAACCAGATTAGATTAAATCGGCCGCCTTGGTAAATAAAGGCCGGTAGATAAATAATTCCTAATACCCATATGGCAATTAGCCCCTGTTTCAGGTAATTTTTTAAGTTAAATTCATGTCTTAGGATCAAGACTAATCCAAATAGTCCGATAAAAAATAGACTTGAACCCCAAAACTTAGACCCCAGTAAGCAGCCTAACACCAGACCGTGCCACCAAAAATTTTTGGGGTAAAACATCAGACCGAGCCAGTAAAGCAAAATCAATACCGCCTGGCCTAAGTCCAGCCACAACTCGGTCGTGACCACCCTGAAAAGTGGGTCTAAGGCCAGGGCTAATCCGGCCATGATTGGAATTAACGCTTGCTGGTAAACGCGGTAGCCCAAATAAACGGTTAATCCCAAAAGTAAGTAGCCAAAAATGGCTTGGACCACATAGGCATTTCCCCACCCAGCCCCGCTGTAACCGTATAAGTACTTTATTAGGGGTGGATGCTGAAAATTGATTTTGGTTGGATCGGAACCATGTTGATAAAGATAGCCGGCAGCCTGATGAATTTCGCTGTCGGATAGAAATAATCTTTTGCCATTCACTTCATTGGTAATATCTTGAGATAAAAAGTAGCGCCCGATCAACTCATTCCAATCTATCGGTTTTAAATATAACTGTCTCTGGCTCATTAAACCCACCAGATAAACCAGGCTGATCAACCCCCAACCCCAAAATAACTGCCACTTAACTTCTCTCATCAGCTTCCCTTATCGCTTTTACCTTGATATTCAAACCCCACTCAAAATATTTGACCTCAATTTGTTTAAAGCCGGCTTGAATCAGCATTTGTTTCAATCGAATCGGCGTAAAATAATGCTGGTGCTGCTTGATCATCTCCGGCCTCACCAAACCCAGACCCGCGAGTAAGGTTAAAAGTGGCCGATTGTATCGGGACGGGACCGTGATCAACACCTTTCCTCCCGGTTTTAAAATCCGGAAAATCTCTTGAATAATGGTTTTAGGATAAGTCAAATGTTCCAACACCGCTAACATGGTAACTACGTCGGCTGTTTGCGCCGGTAAATTAATTTTATGTCCTAATATCTGTTGCTTGACCGTCACCTTCCCTTTTTGGTAAGGCTTAACCGCAGTATCGATACCGATGATCTGGTCAAAGCGTTTTTCAGCCCGATTGATTAATTCCGGTGGTTCGTCACAGCCCAAATCGACTAAGACCCCGCCCTTGGGCAAATCTGGCCAGATTTGCTTAATGCGCCACTGCTGGAAGATCGGTTCTAAGAGAGGCGGCAGTTTCATCGCTTGACTCCTATGCGGAGGGCTACAATTGTCCCTATGGCTTTAAAGCCGTCTTTCCAGGTAATTTTTTTACCCTCTGAGTAAGTCCGAGCCATAAAAGTAATCGGCACTTCCAAAATTCTGACTCGATTTAACAGCAGTTTGCAGGTAATTTCCGGTTCAATTCGAAAATCATTTTGTTTCAAATTAAGGGCTATTAATTGCTCGGTGGGCATCACTTTATAACAGGTTTCCATATCTGTCAAAATTGAGTTGTAGAGGATATTAATTAAAAAATTCAGCCATCGATTACCCACATAATGCCAAAAAAACATATTGGTTCTCGGTCCCAAAAATCTCGATCCGTAGACCACTTTGGTCCGACCCTCTTTGATGGGGACAATTAATTGCTTAATTTCCCGTGGATCGTATTCCAAATCAGCGTCCTGAATTAAAACGTGCGTCCCTTGCACTTTGGTTAAACCGGTTTGAATCGCTGCCCCCTTACCCTGGTTTAGTTTATGTCTTATGACCGTCACTTTTTGATGCCGGTAGCGCTGTAAAATTTTATCTGTCCCATCGGTCGAGGCGTCGTCAACCACAATTACTTGTTTCACTTCGGGAACGGCTGTCAATTCATCCAACAGCCCTTTAACCGTTTTGACCTCATTGAAACACGGGACAATGACCGATAATTTCATCATTTCGATTGGGCTTTTAACTGATTGACTAAAAAGATTGAGGCGACCAGAAGATAAGCGATAATTACACTCCGACCCCAGCCAATCAACAGGTGGACATCAATCCAACCTAAATTAGTGTTTTTAATCGGGGTCATGGAAATGGCGATCATGATCAAGGCTGGCCCCGTCATCGCTAATTGCTGCTTTAGTGATTTAAACGGATACAAGGCTAACAGGGGAATTTGCCATAATAAATAGGGTGTTGATAACACCTTGCCCACCAACATAAACCCAAAAAAATATACCAAAGTTAAAGCCACTCGGGCCTGATGTTGGTCGCTTAACCTGATTTTTACCGCCGCCCGCGTCCCCCAGATTAAGTAACTGATCACCATTATGGGGAGGAGCCAATTAAATATCTGGGTCACTTGCTCGCTTATTGGTCCAATTAGGGTGATACTCTGATATTTTTGCTCAAAGTTCTCGGTATGGCTGAAGCGATTGATTAATAACACGATCTGGGCGGGAACGCTCTCGACCTGCAAACCCCTTTGCCCATGGTAAACCAGCATCACCGCTAAGGCACTCCGAAAAATTAATAAGGGTAACAGCCAGACAATTAAACCGGCCGCGAACAGATTAATCAGTAATTTTTTGCGGTTGCTTCTTTCCATCACCGCGTAGACTACCAGCAGCGGGGCATTGATCAGTTTTAAAGCCGTCGCTAGGAAGAAGCCCAGCCATTCGATAAACTGTCCGGCTCGACCCCACAGTTTGGGTGCGGTTATGCCGATCACCACCGCCGCGACAAAAACCAAGTCCATGGCATCGTAAATAAAGTCATGAGCCTTAGCCGTGGCCAGGGCGTAATAGATTAAACCGCCCCAAATAATCGGTGCTTTGACTTTAAGCTTTTTGAGCCAAACGATAATTAAGCCAACCAAACCCATATCCACCCAGAAGATCAGGCCTCGATAGGCCAAACCATAATTGAGGTGCCAGCTAAAGGTCATCGTTTTTAGATCGATCCAGTGGGGTAGGTAGAAGAGGGGAATGGTCGCCGGTGGGTATTCATACCACTGCTCTAAATACGGTTTCAACCCCTCAGCCCACAAATGAGCATAAGGCATGTAGACCGCCGTGATTTGGCTGAAGTCAGTTGGCTTTGCCTGCCAAATATACAGGCGGCTCACCACCAACAAAAGTCCGATTAAAATCCAACCTACTTGCTTTTTGGTCACTTTAACTCCTTTATTTTTCCTTCGTCATACGCACTAACTCCTGTCGGTTTAAATAAACAATCGAACCCGGTTTTATGGGCAAGTATTTAGATTTCAGGTACTCATTCATCATTGGACTGTAGCTCGAGCCGTCATCTTCATAGACGATAAAGGTCGGCGGCGTCTCGTTTAAAGTTTTAAAGAATAACCAGCGGTTTTTAGGTACCTGCACTTGCCAATCGTAGTATGTCAGCATGTTGGTCGGTGCCGGTTCTAAATCAGCTAAATAATATATCAACGCTTCGTTCGGGATGACCATCAACCGGTCTCCCGGTTGTTTGAGACGTTTGATCATCTCCGCCGCCTGTACCATTGGGGTAAACTGGATGTAGTGCTCGGTTTCTGGGTTAATCTGAGTGTAAAGGGGCAGGTTCGGTTTAGTTAAAATTACTATCATCCATACCCCTATACCTAATCCCACCGCCAAGCGCCATTTTTGCCTTAAACTCATCCAGGTTGGCCAGGCTGCCAGGAAGCTAACCAGCAAGCCAATTCCTAACCAGGGGATCAAATGGAAACCCCGATAATAGTAGACATTGGCCTCCGCCACTCGGGTGTTAGTACTCAGCCAGATGATTAGTAACCCCAAAACTACCAATGCTTGAGTTTTTTGTTTTAAATAAATTAATCGCCCTAAAGCCAATAACCAAAAAATCATAATTAACCCGACTGTTTGGCTGAGAATATCTTTGATATGGAAGAGATATAAGAACGGTAAACCGGGTAAGCGCCAAATCTCCCACCAGTGTTTAATCGGCGTTAAACCCGGTAATGAATAGCGCAGGGCATTAATTACCTCGATTAGGTAATCTTTTGGAGGCACCACTATAAATACACCGATAATAACGCTAATAATACCCAGAATAAACCACCCAAAATCCTTGCCTTTAATTTTCAGGTATCTAAACAGGGTTAATAACGTTAGCGCTGCCGCCATCGGTAGCAGGGTAAACTGGATCAGTCCGGTCAAGATTCCGATACCTAATTCCCCCCATTTGGATACTGCTTTTTCTTTCAGGTCTAACAAACTGCCACTTAAATAACTTAAGGGGTAAACCACCAGTGATTCCGCTAAAAACTGATTGCCTAAAAGTAAGTACTTAAGACTTTCAAATAAGAATATCGGTACCGCCGCTTTTTTACCGAATCTTTTAATTAAAATTACCCACCAAGCAGCCGACCATATAAAAATTACTTGTCGGTGCCGCCGAATCAGCATGTAGACATTATCAATTTGGCTTAAATATTGGGTGAGGTATGAGGCCATATAAGGTAGGGGTTGATGGTTATTGGGAAAATTCTGATACAACCGATAACCCTTGCCCATTAGCCAAGCCATCACCATATGTTCGGCTTCATCGACAAACTTAAAACTTTGGGAGTACTGGTTCATCACCGGATACAACATCACTGCCATGGCAATGCTGAGCGTTAATGGCCAAAACCAGCTCATTACCTTATTTCTCAATTGCTGCTGTTGAGTTTTGTTCATCGGCTGTTAGGTAAAATGATTTTGGTCGGTTCGGTACAACCACCGACACCACAAACTCGATTGGGCACCCGGCGAATGGCAAAGATATTACCGATGATGGCTAAGACGATCAAGCCGCTAAAAATCAGCCGGTGTCCAAAAATAGGCTTGATTATTTTCGGATAGAACAGCATCAGGCCGTTAATCAACGCCCAGCCGGTTAAAGCTAGTCTTAAATATGAGCTGGGTAATTCAAAACCAGCTAAACGCCAACCGGTTAAACCTAGCATGATTAGCAGCATTTCCCCCGCCAGCGGGAATAACTTCAGGCACTGAGTCAACATTACGGCCGTACTGATCATCAGCAAGGGATAAATCGGATAAATGTACCAGGGTGAAGTATTGCTCGGTCCGGCTAAAAAGAAGGCGGTTATAAGCCAAGCTAACGCCGGCCAACCGATGAGCTGAGACTGCCAGTCTTTTTTAGTGACGGTATAAATCATGCCAGACAAGCCTAAATACCACCAACCGTCCTCCAGACTACCTTGGACTTGGGGTGAGCTAAAGAAAGTAAACATGCTGGAAAGGTAAGCTCCGCGAGTGCTTTGCTGGGATAATGTCCACCAAAAATGTTCCCCCCCGATCCCAACCCCGTAAACCAGGTACAAGCCCAAAGTCCCTAAGGCCGCCCCTAACATTAATTTAGCCCATTTGTCCTGCTTAGACAGGTTTAAAAAGTAAATAAAAATACCGAATAACACGTAACCGGCAAATTTAGTCCAGGCCGCCCAGAATCCGCAACCAACCAAAACCATGAATTTGGCCCGGCTAACCCGAAAGCGCATCTGCCTTAATAATATTAGTCCCAAAAGCAGGGCGGGGGTAATTAAATTTTCCAAATAACCCTGTCGCTGGGAAAAAACAGCCATCGGCCAAAAGGCTAAAAAAGTTATCGCCAGTAAGCCAACTGTTTCATTAAAGGTTTGTTTAGCCAGAAGATAAGTTAGACATAAGGTTATTAACGCGGTTACCAGCGCCGGTAACCTAACGATCATTTGGGGTATCTGAGTAAAGCCGGTAAAACCAAAATATCGAGCCGGTAGGGCGATGACTAAACTGGCCAAAAACGGATGGTCAAAATACCGATCGCTGAGGCGGAAACCAAACCGCTCCGCCGGTATAAAGTCTCGGTACTGTGACCGCCAAAATAATGTCGGATTATTTTGATCAAAAATCGTCAGCGACGATGGCGCCCGGAAACTGTCATAGAGACTGTTACCCAGCCAAACGTAATAAGGGCTATCATCATTCTGATAAATTGGGAAATAATCACCGTTGTGAATTCTTAAAACCATCCCCGCCAAGATTACTAACCATAGGCAGATGATTAAAACGTCCTGTTGGAGATGGTGTAACATAAAACCATGAAACTCAAAAATCCTAAACTTATTATAGTTCATTTCGGTTTATTTACCGTCGTCTGTCTCTTGTTACTGTGGTTTTTTCTCTTTAACCTCTTTCACAACGCCGATAACCGTCGTTTCGACTTTCGTTCCATGTTTAAGCCGGCCGTCCTGGCTGCCATGCTCAGTTATCGGTCTGATCCGGGTATAAGTTGCCAACTGCCTCCGGTCACCCCGTTGCCATCTTGGTTGGACGCTACCCGTTTCCAGGTTGTCGCTCCACTTCAAACGTCACCCCAATTGGTGGTGGCTGAACGTCAAGACGCATTCTGGTCGCTCTACCTGGCTGATACCAAAACGGAAACTTTAGCTCCCCTGGTTACCCAAATTTCTTTTCCGGGTGATACTTTAACCAGAGCCTATGCTCCGATTCAAGCCTGGCTGTTTTACCCCGATTGCGCTGAGAAGCACTGCTATCTTTGGCGCCTTAACTTAAGAACCGGTGATCATCATCGCTTTCCCGCCTTTATCTACCCTGATCGTCAGCCCTTACCCCACATCAGGGATGTCTTTTTTGATGAAGCCCGCCAACTGGTATCCTATGGTACCGCCCTGGCCGCCGCTTCCGACCGGGTGATTATTACTCCTCAAGCTGAACTGATCCAGACTATTAATGAAAAACCCGCCTCAAATCGTCAACTCAGCTTCCAAGGTTACCTGACCGATCCTGGTTACTTAGTCTATTTAGATCCGGTCAGTCAGTTAACTTACTTTTACGGTGCTAATCACATCGCCCTTCACCGCTTAAAATGCCCCTAGTCATAAATCATCTGGTTCATAAGCCACCATTTCTACTTTGCCGTCAAGGTTGGTGAAGGTTGTCAGCGGCTTGACTCCCGGGGCTTCTTCTATCCGTGATACCACTAATACTCTGGTTACTTTCTGGTCCAATTTGGTTTGATCGAACTTGGATACATATTCCATGTTCAGCAAACTTTTAACGTGGCGAAAACCCAAAGTGTCGGCCTGATAATAGTCGACCGAATTTAAAAATTCTTGAGGCTGTAGCCGGTTATAAAAGGCATAAAATATATAGGGCGATTCAAACGGGAAAGTGACATAGATTTTTTGATATTTTCCCCGGTTGTCCTTGAGATACTCGGCTACTTCTTTCATATAGCCGTCAAACCGCCAGTCACTTTCGGTTCGATACGGTCCATAGTAATAGTTAAAAAAGGCAAAAGCTTGCAGCCCTAAGAGTAAACCTAAGCCTGCGATCAGGACCATTTTGCCCCTACTCTTAACTCGGCTGACCAGATAACCAGCCCCTAATGCGCCGATCACTTGGACCCAGGGTAACATCAACACACTCCGGGTACTGTGAATACCAGGTAGGGTTAGTGCCGCCGGTAATGGCCCCAATATTAACGCCCAAAGCACCAACCAACCGTTGCGATTTTTTTGTTTAATGATCCAGAAAATTCCGAAAATTGCTAAAGTGATTTCGACGCCTAAGAAATTGCCAAAATAGGGGACGTTATAGTGGGGATGATTGCCGCCTTTAACCAAGAGGAATTCCGGAGTCCAAGTTCTTAAATAGTTTTTAACTAATACCTGGCCATAGTAAACGTATTGGTTATATTTCAGTTTTGAGCCTAGTTGGTTGGTGCGGTATTGGTAAATTTGCTGCCACTGCTCCGCCGGCGATAAATTAAAGATCACCGTGCCGGTTACCTTAGCCCGCTCACCCGAGAACCAAGTTTGATAGCCCATCACCAACGTGGCGAGATATAGGCCCAAGGCTGCGATGATTAACGCTCGGTTCTTTCTTAAGGGTCGTTGGCTGAATAAAAAACCTAAAAACCACAAGGGGATGACGATCAATGCCCCGTGATAAGTCCCCATACTTAAGATTAATATACCCACTCCCAGCCATAACCGCCGTTTGATCAGGCTCAAACCACCCAAGCTGAATAAACTAGCCGCCAACATCGCCTCCAAGGCCAACCGGGAAAAATGGAAATGCCAAGGATTAACGGCTAATAAGACAAAAGCTACCCAACCCGGCCAACCCCATTTGGTTTTGGCTCCCCACAACTGGTTGGTTGTCAACAGCGCCGCCATCATCATCGCTAGGCCACTTATTAGACTGACAGACCTGACTGCGGCCGGAGTTAAGCCAAAAATCAAAATCCAGGGAATGGTTAAATAGATATACAACGGCTGCTTCCAATCACCAAAAGACTCAAACTTTAACGGCCAACGACGGCCGTGTTCTTCTCTTCCGGTCATGGCTAAAAGTTGAGCCGTATAACCGATAGCCGCTTCATCCCGATTTAATCCATGGGGAATCGCTCCAAATTGGTATAACCTCAAACCCAAGGCTAATCCCAGACACCCCAAGACTACTAGCCAGGGTTGAGATTGTCTCCCGCTTAAACTTTTTTTAACCATGAGTTTAACTTTCCTGGCGGTAAGATCAAATTCAAATTAGCCGCCAAGCGTCGTCGCCCCCAAAACCACCAACCGCCCAAATGGATTAGGCTCCCCAAGACCAACTGTAGTCCCAAATGAGTCAGATTTACCGGAGTCAGTTGCTGGTAAAGCCAAAGCGTCACTCCCGTGACTAAGCTTAAACTTAACGGTAAAGCCACTTGTGGCCAAAGCCTGACCGATAGTTTCTGTTTAATTATCCGGTAACCCACCAAAGAGCCGGCGGCAACCAAGCTGGACAAAATGGCCACTCCGACAAAGTCAAAATAACGGACCATGATCGGGGTTAACAGCCAAGTGCCAAGGGTCATGGCTATCATCAATCTTAAAGTGGCGTTAATTTGACCCATCGCATTTAAGGCACTGATGAAGGGGTTGGCCACCGCCGCCAAGGCAATATTCAGACAAAAGAAATAGAGGGCGGGTAACGCCGGCTGCCACTTTTGGTAAGCCGGTATTGCTATAGTAATTGGAAGAGCCAACACCATCATGCCGGCTAAAATCGGGAAAATTATTAGACTGATAAAATAAACCGACACTTCCAAGCCGCGGCTGATCATAGCCTTATCTTGTTGTACCCGGGCAAAAGTCGGAAAGGTCACGGCGATGATGTTTTGAACGCTAAATTGATAAGGGAAGAGCGACCAGCGTTTAGCCCAACCCAAATAACCCATGTAAGTGACCGGCATAAATTTAGCCAAAATAATAAAATACAGGTCGTCTTTTAACCTGGCTAAAAAGTCATTAGCCTGAAACTTGACCCCAAAGGTTAGTAGTCCCTTTAAGGCGGCTCGGTTCAAAGCCAAGCCCATCGACCACCGCTTCAAGCTATACATCATGATTACCCCAATCACCCCCCTGACTAAGACTCCCCCGGTAAAACTGGTGACTCCAAAATGATGATAAGCCAACCACACCACCACCAGGTAATAAACCAATTGTTCAACCACCTGGGGGACAGCCAATCGGGCAAAATTAAGTTCTCGCTCCAAGAGAATCGACGGGATGGTTTTTAAGGAAGCCAAGAAAAAGGAAAAACCCAAAGCATATAATAACCATAAACCATCTTGGTTTAATTTCATTTGTGACCGCCATACCGGCGTTAAGGCGATAACTAGACCAAAAATGATTAAAGCCAGCAGTTGTTGGACGGTAAAGGTAGTTCTCAGTTCGGTCAGTGACGGCTCGGTCTTTTTTTGGACCAAAGCGGCGGCCAAGCCCACATCCGATAAGAAAGTGAAAAAAGTAATGATCGCGGTCACGATAAAGAACACGCCGAACTCCGCCGGTGTTAACCAAGCGCTTAAGATGCCGGTAGCGATCAGGGCAATCACATAAACTAGGCCGGTTCTTAAGCTGTAGCTTAGAGCCCCACCGACCGATTTACGCTTGATGTTTTCTGATTGGGTCATGTTGCCTCAAAATTAAGTAAGCGCTAACCCCTAAAGCCAGGATGGTCAGGCTATTGGCGATGACTCTGATTGGTGCTTCTCCAAATTTTCCGGAAATTAAGACAGGCTCCTCACTGGCTGGTACCATTAAGCGCATCGTTGGCCAGCCTTGATTTAAGTGAAAGCCTGTCTCTTGGCCATCAAGATATAGTTTCCAACCGGGGAAATATAAAATATTAATGGTTAACATTTGCTCGGTAGCTGACTTGATCCTCAGACTAAACTCTTGAGTTCGGTCTATCTCCACGGCCAGGTCGGCTTTATCTTCTAAGCTAAAGCGTCTGCTCGGTGGCGGCGGCACCACCTCGGCTTCATGACGACTAATAAAGTCGGGAATGATTCGGCTCATCTCCCGGGCAATCCGCTGGGGATCGGTGTAATAAAGCGTTTCATTATCAGTTAAAAATTTTTCCGGCTTAAAATATTGTAGGTTTAAAACGATTAATCCCAAGCCAGCCATCACCGTCACCAGGGTTTGCTTAAATCGGCTTAACTTATAGGTCCAGTAAATCGCTGCCCCGGTTAACATTGATCCATAGGTCATGACTATAGCTAAATATCGCCAGGGAAATTGAACAAATTTTAAGAACGATACTCTCTCCCAGATAAATTGAGTTTTAAATGTACTCATTAAGATAGCCAAAACTACTGCCAAGAGACTTATCCATAACCAACCTTGTTGTTGACGCTTTAGCCATCGACGTTTAGATAGCATCAACAGTGTCACTCCGGTCAAAGCCAAGTGTAAATTGCCAATCCGAAAAGACAAACCATCATTGACCCCAAAGATTGAGCCCCCGTAACCCCAAGCCGAATTGATTAATTGTCTTAAGTATAAGAAATGGTGATGGAAATCACTAAAGCCGGTGGTTAATCCAAAAGCCATCGTGTATTGGTGTTCCAGCCCCATCGGTAATAGGTAAAAAGCGGCTATACCCAAACTCAAACCCACCATGCAGACCATTTGCTTGATCGCTTTAACTCCTGACCGGTCACTCAACCACACGCCGATCAAAGTCATGATTACCAATGGGAAACTGATCATCCCGATTAAGTTATGCGCCGTCCAAATCCCAGCCCAGGCTAAAGCTATCCAAGCGGTGTTAGCCCAAGATCGACGTTGCTGCCATCTGACTAATAAGGCTAAAGTGATTGCCAATAAGGTAATAGCCGTCAATTCGGCCAAGGCTCCCCGTACGTAAGTGTTGACTGCCCGGTATGGGATATAAATAAAAGCGGTAGCTGCAGTCAAACCCACATATTGGTTAAACATTTTCCGTCCCCAGTATTCCATAGCCAAGAAGGCCGCGATGAAATTGGCGATGACCACCAGTTTAATCGAGACTAGTGCTGGTACCCCCCACCCATAGACTAATTCGGCCAAATAATAAAACAGCGGTGCATAGAAATTGAACTGGGGTAGACCATAACCAAAGCCTAAGTCTTTAGCCCACCTGACCGGGAAATGACCGTCCTTTAACCCTTGATCCATTTCGTAAAGTCTAGCCGCATGAGTCCAATCGTGCAGGGAAAAAAATTGACTTTTAAAGAACGGTCCTAAAGCCGGTAAGCAAATGCTGATCGCTAATAATAGTCTCAGCCACCACTTCATATCTGATTCACCTTTATCAATAATAAGGCCGGTCCCCCAAATGGTCGAGGAAACCGTTTAACCAGGGTACAGCACGAATCTAGGTTTAAGCTCAAGCGGTGTTCATTGACTACCAGGAAGGTATCCTTAAGCGGGACTTGCTCCTTGATTGAGTCAGCCAGCTCGCGCACCGGTTGCCCCACTCCAAAAATCTTTACCTGCTCGTTGCTGGGATTATGGTCAAAGTAAATGGATAAACCGTCCGGCAAAGTTCCAAAATAACCTTCGGTGGCTACCGCTATCGGCTGAGTCAGCGCCGCCTGTTTTAGCCACTCGGCAACCTCTCGATTGCCAAAGCCGGCCGACCACTCGGTTAAATACTGTTCGCGGTCTTCCCGGGGTAAGTGCGCCTGGTTAAGATTACTGTACCAAGGGTAAATAAACCAAATCGATTGGATGATCAACCAACCCGTCAACAGCCAGCCGAGAATTCGATATCGCTGCGCTTGGAGTCTTTCCCAGGCAAGTGTCGCGGCTGGAATGAGGAAAATTATTGTTGGTAGATAATAACGGCTAAACACAATTTTGCCAAGCAAAATCAAGGGTAAGGTCAAACTGATGGCTAGACAAACCAAGGTCAACGGTAAACATCTCTGCCTCAGGCTTTGCTTTTTAAGCGGCTTGAGGAATCCTGCCACCAGTGGTAATACCAATACTGGCCAGGTGACGTACCAAAAGAGATATCTCCCCAAATTAAGACCATTGATCCCACTCCGGCGCCACTCACCCTGAAGAATTTCGCTTAGAGTCAAACTAAAATCGGCTGATCGGTTGAACAAAAAGGGAAATAGGGGTGACATTTTCAGGCTGTAAAACAGACACAGTCCGATGACTCCAGTGAGCATGTATCCACCAATGACGCGCTTCAATGACTGTTTGTCCAGGGCTTCGGGTAGGCAGATAATCATCAAGGGCATGATCAGGGGAAACCATAAGGCCGATGTTTTACTCATCAGGGCTAGTCCCCAAAAAATCCCAGCCAGGCTTGCCCATTTCCAGTGGCCGGTTTGTCTGACTTTTATCAGGGTTAAGAAACTGGCACTTAAAAACGTCACCAGGAGTGAATCGATTAAAGCCATGCGGTCATGAAAAAAGGTAAAGGGTAAAATTAGATAAACCAAGGCCCCGTACAACTGGGCTTGACGGCTACCGCCCAAGGCTTTGATGATGAACCGAAGTAAGATTAAAGTGATAAACCCAGCAGTCACTGACAATAGGCGTGCGGTTAATAGCGGCTCACCATAATTTAGCGGCAAGAACAGGTTTAACAGCCACATAAACAGAGGTGGTTTGCCGTCATACATCGGTAAAAACAGATATTGTTTCGGATCATTGGCCATCATCTGCGCCCAACGAATGTAGATGGCCTCATCAGCAAACACCGGTAAATGGGTCAAAGTCAAACACCGACTCACCCAATAACTCAAGCCAATTAAAATCCACGGCCAATCACCTCTAAAACGGCTGGCTTTCATGCCTTTATTGTACCTCAGCCACGGCTGGGTGCGGGTCGGGGGAGTCGTATGGCCATTACTAACATCATCAGTAGCGGTATAAAGCGCCATACATCCCGGATTCTTTGTAAGGGTACCAAACCCAGCATTAAGGGTGGTACTGTTAAATATGGAGTCGTATCCAGAGCCAGGAGAAGCAAAGCCCAACCCATAAAGATCAGTTGGGTCTTAACTTGCTTAAAAGGGTAAATGGTAATTAGCGGGACGTACCACAAATGGAACGGTCTGGAGAAGATTTTACTGGTTAGAAAAATGGTGAACATATATACCAGGGTATACTTGATTAAATAATGTAAGACCGTTAACCGATCTTGGGGTTCATAACCAGATTGCTGCCTAAGTTGATATAGACTCCAGCCTAAGACCATCAGTATCGATAGGGGGAAAACCACCAATAAACTCTGTTCCACCACTCGGGTGGCCGGCCCGGCCATGGGAAAATGGGGGGCAATTTGCGTTTGGGTCTCAGTCTGAGTCCAGTCATTGACAGCCAAGACGATCCAGGTCCCGAAGGCTTCATACTTTAATGGACGGTACTGGTGAAAAAACAAGAACACCGATAAAGAACTCCGAAACAGGACTAAGGGTATCAGCCAAATGACCATTGCCCCCAAGCTTAAAGCCATTATTTCCTGTCGCCACTGGTGCCGTCTCAAGAAAAAATAAGGGACTAACAACGGTCCGGTCAACATTTTAACCGCCACCGACAGCCAAAAAAAAGCCCAAAAGACGACTCGGTGTTTACCTTGATTATAGTTATGGCTCCAGCGCCAAATGAAGGCTAGCGTCAGTGATCCGATAAAAACCAAATCCAAACCGTCATACCAAAAATCTTTGGCCAGGGCTCCGGCCAAAATATAGAATCCCAGCGCCAGTCGTTGCTGTTTTCGTTTAATGGGTAAATGGTAAACGGTGTAGACGATTCCGGCAAAGAGAATAGTCTCCAAGATAAATATTTGGACTCGATAATTGGGGTAATAGTGTCCCAAACCGGCTTGGTCGACGATTAGGGGTATCAACATCAGCGGAATCGCCCCCGGTGGATATTCAAACAGATGCTCTCGGTAGGGCATCAGCCCGTAATACCACATATTGGCGTACCGTTCCGAATCGTGCTTCACGTCCGAATAACCCCGATATTCCACTCGACCATTAACCTCAACCGGATAATACGGCGGATATGCCAGGACATAAATCCGGCTTAAACCGAACAGTAACCCGATGATGATAACTTCCCCCTTTTTCATATCCCTGTTTTGGGTCTCCGCCACTCCACCACCGCGGTGGTCAAGCCGTAACTTAAGGGTGGCACCCATAAGATGATCTGTCTCATTAACTGCCCCGTTGGCGTGTATTCTCCAACCATTAAATAAGGTAAGTAAGCCAGGAAACTAGTCAGCGAAAATAACAGTAGCAGCTCCCGCATGATTTTTTCCCGGGTCAGCGGTAAAAAACTCAGCGGCCAGATTAAATACCAGGCCAAAAAGCGCTGAGAGCGAGCACTTAACAGCGGTAGAAAATGAGCCATGGCTTGAGCCCCGCCGAAACTTAAGTGTTTTTTTATTAATTTTGATCCCCACTGAATCACCACCCCGACCAGAACCAGGACTGAAGCGTATTTAATCGACACCGATAGTAACCATAATCCCAGCGCCACAATTCCCCACCACCATTCCCGCCGGTTCATCTTCTTGGCAAAAATAATTGCCCACATTAACAAAGCCATCATCACCACATCGTTGTGAATGTTGCCAACGGTTTCGATTAAGACCAGGGGGTTTAACGCCACCGCCCAAAACCAGACTTCATGTCCTTTGGGGGTCAAGCGTTTGATGGCTCCCAGCCATAAAACCATAAAGCCGATAACGAAGAGCCGAAACCATAACATGGTCATTTTTAGATGGCCCATGCCTAAGGCTGCCGGTAATAATGATAGGCCGGTCCAACCGTAAGCATACGGGGCGGCTGTGTGACGGTTGTGCAAGTAGGGGAACCAAGGATCGGCGGGGAAGTCCGAAGCCACTCTCAGGTGCGGATTAGCATGATAGACCAGGACCATTTTGGCATTAAACAAATAGTTAAAAATATCGTGGGACAAGGCCGGATATGACAAACCTAAAATCACACTGGCCCCGATCAAGATTTTGACCATCATCTTGGTAGTTAAATGGCCAGCCGTAAAGGCTTTGAGGATCAGACCATAAGTCAAAAATAAACCCCCACCGATAACCAAAAAAATTAAGGATGACCAAAAGCGCTGGGAATAACCCAAAGCCCAAGCCAATTGTTGTCCTTGCCAGAAGAAGGGTCGATTGGACAACACCAAGTTAGGTTCCACTTGACTATAGCTATATAAACTGAAGCCAAAGAGGAGTATCCCAAAAGCCCCAATCGCTGCTTTAACTACTTTATTAGGCATAAGCCCCGGTCAAATTCGCCCAGCGAATCTTTAACACTTCCATCAGCATCCGGCCCGAATCTTTGACCGGATTAACTCGGGTCGAGGGGACATGCCGCCAGTTTACCGGCACTTCCCTAATTTTTAAGCCGGCTCTTCTGGCTAAGAATAAAAGTTCCACATCAAAAGCACCGGTAAAAGGGTCATTTTTTGGTAAAGTGGTTACTTTTAAACGGGGAAATAAGGTCATGGTCGCGGCTTCGGTCAATAATTTAAAGCCGCATTGCGTATCCTGGAAACCGTTAACGGCTATAATCTGCACCACCCAATTAAACCCTTTACCCATGAGATGGCGGTGGAGCGGTTCGGCCTGGCGCTTTGCCCCTTTAATTTCTCGGGAGCCGATGACTACGTCATAACCCTGTCTGATCCAGGGTAATAATTTTTCCACTTGGTTAATCGGGGTCGACTGATCAAAATCGGTGTAGAGTCGCCATTTACCCTTGGCCTTTAACATCCCGGTTTTAACGGTTAAGGCTTTACCCTGATGGGGATTTGGGATCAGCTTGGTTTCTGGCCGCCGTTGACAATAAGCCTTCAGCATTTGAGCCGTGTCGTCACGGGAACCGTCATCGACAAAAATAATCTCAAACCGCCTAAACTGTCCTTTTAAATATTGATAGACCTCATCGAAAACTGCCGTTTTAAAGTTGGTTTGCTCGTTGTACGCCGGAATAATCACCGACAAATCAATAGTTGTCATAAATTCAGGTTGGCACTAGCCGTAGCTGGCTCGACCTGGTAAAGCCAAATTTTCGGGCCAAATTGACTGTTAAATTGATTGTACAGCTTTAACCTACCTGGGTGTTGGATTTCATAGATAGACACGGCGGTCGGATCTGTCAAACCCAGCTCGTCAATCACCACCAGGTAATTCAACTGCTCATAGTCTTCCGGACTCGCCGGGACGGCTTTCAAGGTTGTCAAAAAGTAGCGGTAATTCATGCCTTTATAATCTTTTGATTCGGCCAGCAGCGCCAGATTAAACTTTCCCGGTGGTAATTGGGCGGCAATATCCTGAGCCACGGCTTTGACGCCATTCAGGCTTGGCGCTGGTGCCGCCCAAGTGGCTAGCCGGGGTACCGACCAGAAGCCAATGACAACGATGATGACTAGGGTCACCACCTTGCCACCCCAACCGGTGATTTGCCATAGCCGGCCCAAAATCCAACCCCAGAGTAAAATCACCGCTCCATAGGCATAGCCTAAATAATGGTTAAAAATATCGCCGGTAAAAATAGCTATCCCCGCTAAAGTTAATCCCAAGGTTAAACCGATTAATTGTAGCCCTTTGGCTGGTTTACCCTTTAACGGGTGGGTGATTAATAGACCTATTAAGAGAAAACTGCCGCCCCAAACGATGATTCGATCGGTCAAAGGTGTGAGTGAGCCTAAGGTTCTGGCGATTAAATGGTAGCTTTTACCCTCGATTTCTTGGATGGTTTTAACCATCGATCCCTGGGGGACAAAGTGGGTTTCCCGGTTGGCCAAAAACTGCTCAAAACCACTTAAGATCAATTGGTCATGTCGGCTATTAAAAATTATTAAGGGCAGCCAACTCAGGAGGTAAATGACCAAAGCGATCAAGCCGTAGCGAGTCAGTTGGCCTCGGGCAGTTGGATTTTGCCTGAAGCTGATACCGTAGACCATCACCGTCACCGGCAGCATGATTAAGGCCAAATAATGCAATTGGCTGAGAATACTTAACAGTAGCCCGCTGATTAATAATTGCCGATAATCTAAATTAACCCAAAATCGATAGAGGCTCCACACTAACAACAGCCCCACCAGTGGGGCTAAATTGGGATTCCAGGAGAAACGACTTAAGTAAACTACCGGTAATGTAAACGTCAATAAACCTAAACTGATCAGAGCCGTGGTTCGGCTGAACATCTCCTTCGCCATCAGGTAAATCACCACCAAGGCCGCTATATTGGCTAAAGCCACTCCGTAGGCTGGACCAATCGGGTCAGGGTAAGTCAAGGCTAAAAAGGGGACCATGAAGTAATAGTAGAACGGCCCCAGGTACATATTACCGACACTGGTAACCGGTCCGATCAGAGTCAGATTGCCCTGGGTTAGCATCTCGGCTGCGATCATGGCATCTCGCCCTTGGTCACCCTGGAAAATTAACGTTTCCCGAAGGTGATACAGCCTTAACCAAGCTCCCCAAATCACCAGTCCGCTGACGGCGATGATTTCTCCTGTTTTCCAATTCATCCGTCTGCCTGCCATAACCTCCATCCTTTAATTAGGCCCTTTTTTCCAAATTATGGTACTGTAAGCAAAGAAATTCCAACCCATGCCTAAGCTGATCCCAATCATCGCAAAGATTAATCCGGTATCTAAGGTAATCTGGGTCAAGGGTAGGGTTACCGGGTAGAGACCGATCCGGGTTTCGCCTAAATAAGCCACCACTTGTTGAATTAACAACGATCCGGCTGAAGTCAGGTTAAATTGGATAAATTTCACCGGCATCTGCTTGAAACTTAATGGCCGGTCGGCAAAAGTCCAGCGATTACTTAGGATAAAGTTGGATAATATGGCCAATTCGATTGAGATAAAAGTGGCCACCTGATATGGTAACCACCACCTCATGATTTGCAAACTGGTCAACTGAATCAAACCGCCGATAGTCCCAACGATAATGAACCGAAAATAACGCTGACGAGCCAGTTCTTCCAAGCGTACCGATAAAATATAGATTAAGGTGGTTTTGATGTAAGCCGCCGGCATTTTTGATTTTCCCACCGTCCGATTCTTAAAGTGAAACGGGACCTCGCTGATCCGAAATCCCTGGCGCCGGGCGGCGATCAGGAAACCGACCTGAAAAGTGTAGCCCATAAATTCTTGCCGGTTTAATCCGGGTAAGACTGCCGCGGCTACTTCCCGGCGCATCGCCCTAAAACCCCCGGTCCAATCATGAATTGACGGCTCACCCATGACCAGCCGGGTGAACCAGTTGCTCATCACGCTTAAAAATTTACGGTGCCAACCCCAATTTTTGGGGATACCGCCGCCCGGTATGTAACGGCAGCCTAAAACCAAATCATCACCCTGGTCTAACTTGGCCAGCATCGGTGGGATTTTGGCTGGATCATGGGATAAATCGGCGTCAAATTCCATTAAATAGTCGGCCTTAAGTTGTCTGATGGCATAATTCATACCCTGAGTGTAAGCGTAACCTAAACCTAATTTCTTCGGATTGACCAACAGGTATAAGTCCGCCTGGTGAGTCTGTAACTGCTTGACAATTGCCCCGGTGCCGTCGGGTGACGAGTCATCCACTACCAGTAACCTCGGCTCGTACTGGTCTAATAACTTGGGGAAGATTTGCTCATACAAAATTTGACTTAACCGCTCGATGTTACCTTTTTCATTGTAGGTTGGGACGATCACTACCACCCGTTTACGTACTCTGGCCATTTTTCTCCCGGAAAAGGTCTGCCTCAACCATCCGTTTGATCATCTCCTCAAAACTGACCTTGGGCTGCCACTTTAGGACGGCTTTGGCTTTGCTCGGATCGGCCACCAGCATGTCCACTTCGGCCGGTCGGATCAAAGTTTGATCTACCTCGACATATTTTTGCCAATCCAAATTGACCACCTTAAAGGCTGTCTCCACTAACTCCTTTACCGTCCGGGTTTGGCCGGTGCCAATGACGTAATCGTCGGGCTTGTCCTCCTGCATCATCAGGTGCATCGCTGCCACATAATCGGGGGTATAACCCCAATCTCGTTTAGCCTCAAGGTTACCCAAGCTTAACTTTTTCTCTTTACCCAGTTTGATTTTGGCGACGCTATGAGTCACTTTACGCGATACAAATTCCAAACCCCGTCGCTCCGATTCATGGTTAAACATAATCCCAGAGACTGCGTACAAATTATATGATTCCCGATAATTGACGGTAATCCAGTGCCCATAGACTTTAGCCACCCCATAAGGTGACCGGGGATAAAAGGGTGTTAGTTCGTTTTGCGGTGTTTCTCGCACCTTGCCGAACATTTCACTGGAGCTGGCTTGGTAAAATTTGGCTTTGGGGTAAGCCAGGCGCACCGCCTCCAGCATCCGGGTCACGCCTAAAGCCGTAAATTCCCCGGTCAGCACTGGCTGTGACCACGACGTCGGCACAAAACTTTGGGCTGCCAGGTTATAGACCTCGTCCGGTTTGATGTCTTGGATTACTTGGGTTAACGAATGCTGGTCCAGCAAATCACCTGGGTGCAGGGTAATCCGATCCACTATCTGCTTAATCCGATCATAAATCGGCGTCGATGTCCGTCGGGTGACGCCGTGGACTTCATAGCCTTTTTCCAAAAGTAATTCTGCCAGATATGAACCGTCTTGTCCAGTGATGCCGGTAATCAAGGCTTTTTTCATATTTGTTTCCTCCAATAGTCTAGCACGCGGGTTAAAGTTTCGGAAAATGGGATCGTGGTTTGCCAGCCGGTTAATCTTTTAAATTTCCCGCTATCGGCCACTAATTTTGGTACATCTGAGGGCTGCCATCTTTTAGGATCAGTCACCACTTTGATTTTCACCCGGCTCATCAACAGTAATTCCGTCAACACCCGTTCAATTTGGTAAGCCTGGCCGCTACCCAAGTTATAGACTTCACCTAATTTGCCTTGTTCCATGGCCAGTCGGTAAGCCTCAACCATGTCTTTTACATCCGAGAAGTCCCGGTACGACTTCAAGTTACCCACTTTCATGGTGGCTTCGGTCTTGCTCTTTTCAATTTCCGCTATTTGTTTGGCAAAAGCGGGTACCACAAACAGCGGTGCCTGTCGTTCGCCGGTATGGTTAAACGGTCTCACCCGAATTACCGGTAACTGGTGACTTAAAAAATACTGCCGGCCTAAAAAATCTTGGGCGATTTTGGAGACGGCGTAAGGCGAGACCGGATTTAAGTTCACCTTTTCGTCAATCGGTAAATCATTTTCAGTCACTTGGCCGTATTCTTCGGCCGAACCAATTACCAGCAGCCGCTCGATTTTTTTATCCCCCAAAGCCCCGTCCAGAATATTCACTTGGGCTTCGATGTTATTGGTTAGTGTTTCCCTGGGATCAAAGAAACTTTTGGCCGGTGAACTCAAAGCCGCCAGATGGAAAATCCACTCGGGCTGAATTTTTTTAATTAAGGTTAAAGTCGCTTCTCGGTCTATCAAATTAAGCTTAACCAGTTGATGTTTCGGTACTCCGACTGGTTGATAGCCGTCGCCAAAGACCGTCCCATAAATCTCATACTTTTTTTTCCGTACCAAACTTTCAGCCAAATGGCTACCAGCAAACCCCGAAATTCCGGTAATTAAGACTCGTTTCATATTTTAGCCGTTCCCGATCCCAATATATTGTAACCCGGCGGCTTCAACTACCGCTTTTTGGTATAGATTCCGGGTGTCAATTAACCAAGCCTGCGGTCGCGTCGCTGCCCCTAACTGGTTTAAATTCAGCGTTTTAAACTCCGGCCATTCGGTTAAGAGGCAAATCACCTCAGCCTGTGCCGCCGCTTGATAAGCATCTTGACCCAGAATTAAGCCAGGAAAATGCCTTAAGGCTGCCTCTTTGACTTTAGGGTCATAAGCCGACACGCTAGCTCCCCTATCAAATAAATAGGGGATCAACGCCAAACTGGGAGCCGAACGTAGGTCATTGGTATTGGGTTTGAACGCCAAACCCAAGACCGCCACTTTTTTATGTTTAAAACCACCCACTTGTCGCTCAAATTCTTTGATTTTCTTATCCATTCGCTCTTCATTTAATTGATCGATTTTGGGTAAGAGTCCCTGGCCTTCACCGATACTTTTAGCGTAGGCCGCCAGTTCCTTGACGTCTTTGGGGAAACACGAACCGCCATAACCCAAACCCGGATACCAGTAATGACTGCCAATTCTTTTATCTTCACCAATCACTTTGATGACCTCGGAAATTTTCGCCCCGTTTCGCTCGCATAAATTAGCAATTTGATTAATAAAAGTAATCCGTTGGGCTAAATAAGCGTTGGCCGTGTACTTGGCCATTTGGGCGCTCTCGGCCGAGACTACTACCCGTTCACCACCAATTTGCCGATGTAAGGCTATAAGTTTTTTAACCACGTAAGCTTCTTCAGCTCCGATAACCACTCGGTCTGGATTAAGGCTATCGTTGACGGCACTACCTTCCTTTAAAAATTCGGGTACGGCTGCGATAAAAAATTCCCGTTTTGACTTCGCTTCGATGATTTCTCGCACCAATTGGTTGGTCCCCGGCGGCACCGTACTCTTAATGACCACGATGGCTTTATCTTGTAAATATGGTGCCAGCGCTTCGGCGGCCTCCATCACATAAGTTAAATCAGCGGTTCCGTTTTTGGCCGACGGGGTCCCGACAGTGATCATGATCACCTCAGCCGGAGAAATGGCCTGGTCATACTCGATCGTGAATCTCAATCGTTTACTGGTAAAGCCCTCAATCACTAATGCTTTTAATTGAGGTTCAAAAAATGGTAACCGGCCAGCCTTTAGCTGGGCGATTTTCTCAGCGTCGACATCCAAGCCCCACACCTGATAACCCACTTTGGCCAAAACTGCCGCCGTCACCACGCCCACAAAGCCGGTTCCAATCACCGCCACCTTCATAGTTGTATGTTAACTCAAAATCCAACCTAAAACATCATTTGATTCAACTGACTATTTACCTGTTCGTTAACGGTATTAATTAAGTTGATGGTCGTCTTCGCAATCAAGCCCAGTTCCACCACGGTGATGATGATCATGGTTAAACCTACCAGCTTTGCTTTTAACTCTTTTTGCTTTAAATACTTCAGGCTCCAGATTATCCCTAACGGCGGTAGTAAGATGCTCTTCAAGTACAGCTCAACCTGGCTGCCCAGGCTAGTTGACGGCGGTGTTGGTCTCAGATTCTGGCCGCAATTGGCGCAGTAATAATCGGTCGGTGCCACCGGTTGGTGACAAGTGGGACACCCCGCCACCACCGGTAATGCCTGCATCTTCTCCATCCCTCCATCCTAGCACTTTCATCACTCACCTATAATCCGTTAACTAATCTTTTGGTCCTTCTCTTTCCCCGCTATTTTACGGGGTGTGACGATCCGTTCTAGAACTCATGTACCCATTTCATACGCCTGCTGACCAAAATCTTGATAAATCGTTACTTGATCACCACCTTCGCTAAAACGGATAAATATTGGATCACTTTTCAGTTTTTCATCCTGTTCTTGTTTTTCCATATCGATCATATTCTACCTGAAATCTATAAATTTTTTAAGAGCTGTTGACTGCATAATTGGCAGTCATGGCGGCCGTATACAACATTTGTTTATGGACTTCGTACAAATCTGTGCCTTTGGCGTAACCTAAAACTTTAATTTTCTCGCCCATCTGTAAATAATATGAGTTGACTAATTGGCTGGGTGAAACTGTCTCATCATAAATTAAACCTATTTTAAAATATGCCGGTAATTTGTGGTGCGAATTCTGGAGAATTACCGTCGATACTCCATAATTTTTGTTGTGATCACCCGCATTCTGAAGCATCGCTTGTTTCATTACTGCTGGCATTTGCATCTTTAATAAATAACCATGCATCTCATCGAGGCTTACCTTTAAGGGTAAATTTCCCGGTTGATTGAGTGGTTTAATCCCGGCTTGAGTGAGTAAATCTCGCACAATTTCCTCCAGTTGCTCAGGCTTCCTATTTTGAGCTAAAGGTAATTTCATGAGTAAATCCATAAACGTATAACTCTTTTCTAAGATTTGGCTTGATAATTCGGGCGTTAAATAGTCTTGACCCTCTTTTTTACCCATCTTCCACGCCTCATAACAGATTAGCACTTTTATCGTCGATGCTGGGAGAAATATGCTTGAATCAGCCTTTTTATTTACTGAAAAGGATTTAGACCCATCATCAAAGTATAATTTCATGGATGAAACACCCTTCAAATCTTCAGTTTTATCAATAATTCTGTTTTTTAAGTCAGGCGTAGAGGTGATGGTTCCAATTGAATCTGGAGTAAATTCTCCTCTTTTTATGTCAGCCAGCAAAGCCATCTTCGCCAGATGGTCTTCACTAGCTGCCAAAGTTTCCAAACCCCAAATTAAACTGGGTGAGAACACCACTGCCAAAGCTCCAAGACCAATACGCTTTAAAAAACTTCGTCTGGCAGATCCCTTTTTACGATAATTCTCATCAACACCACCTTCAGCCATAAAGGCATTATGCCATTTTATCCATGTATGTGGGGTGTAAAATTAAGGCATGCGGATTGATATCCTAACCATTTTTCCACCGATGTTTACCGGGCCGCTAGGGGAGAGCATGATCAAACGGGCTGTCGACCAAGGTTTGGTCCAAATTACCGTCCATGACCTTCGTCGCTGGACCCAGGACAAGCACCAAACCACCGATGATAAACCCTACGGCGGCGGCCCCGGTATGATCATGCTGGTCGAACCCATCGATCGGGCTTTGACCGAACTGAAGTCCTTAGATGCTTATCAACCATCAGTGGTTATCCTGACTTCGGCCAAGGGCAAGTTATTTAATCAACAGCAGGCTCAACGGCTGTCACAGTCTCCCCGTTTAATTATTATTGCCGGCCACTATGAAGGCGTGGACCAGCGGGTAACCGACCATTTGGTTGATGAGGAATTGTCTATCGGTGATTATGTCTTAACTGGTGGTGAACTGCCAGCTATGGTCATGATTGATGCTATTGTCCGGCTTTTACCAGGGGTTTTGGGTGACCCCGACTCGCTCACAGAAGAATCTCATCAACCGTCAGGCTATCTTGAATACCCTCAGTACTCACGTCCGGAAAGCTATAACGGTTGGCCGGTCCCCCAAGTCTTACTGTCCGGCCACCATGCCCAAATCGCCCAATGGCGCCGCCGTCAGACCGGCAATCGCGCTTAGCCCTTCGGTGAAGGTTTTCGGCTGGTAGCCCAGTTCCTGCTTCAATTTAGCGTTACTCATTTTCAGTTGCTTTTGGTAAGGCCGCGCCGTCGTCTTTTGGTACTCAGCCAATGACCCGGCTTTGATCTCACCTGACAAGCCGAAAGTTTCTTGCACTCTCAAAGCTAAGTCATAATCGCTGTGCCAGGATGATCCTACCGCATGATAAATGCCTGGGGGTTGTTTTTCCAGGCAAATTTTAAATATAGCCGCGATGTCGTCCACCCCAGTCGGGGTAATGATATGGTCGGTAAACTGGGGTGGCAACGTCCCGGACTTTATTTTTTCGATCATTAAAGCTAAAAAATCCGGCCGCACCGGTTTGACTTGATAGGGATAAGCCAGGCGTAAAATAACCCACCGCTCCACCCGCTCTTGCACCGCCAACTCGGACCAGTGTTTGGTTTGCCCGTACCACTCAATCGGCTGGGGTGAATCTGACTCGGTATAGGCTGTCTCTTGGTTACCGTCAAAAACAAAATCGGTCGAGATGTGAATCAAGTATTTGCCGTATTTTTGGCAAGCAGCCGCCACGTTTTGGCTGCCGACAACGTTGACTTGGTAACAGGGACCATTTTTATCATCTTGTTGTTCAAAAGCGGCTTTGACATTGGTATAAGCAGCCAAATGAATCAAAGCTTTAGCTTGGCTTTGTTTAACCGCCGCTTCCACTTGATCTGGTCGCGTAATATCCACTCCTTGGGTTAAATCCAAATTAGTCAACTGGTATTCCTGGCCGTAAAGCGCTTTAAACCGACTCCCCACCATACCCGATAATCCCGTGACTAACACCTCGTTCATGAGTCTAATATACCTTAAATTTTTCTACTTGTGGAAGTGGGGTGGGGTATAATAACTAAAATATGACCGACCGTTCCCTGCCGCTTTATCAGCCTAACCGCCAGAATCAACTGGCCGACCGAATTCATTCCACCTCTCTCTCCGGTGTCTTCTATGTCGATCATGTCATTACTCCTGATCAACGCGGTCATTTTGCCGAACTAGCTCTCCTGCCCGATCTTAACGCTCAGCTCCCCGAACCGTTTGTGATTAAGCAGCTTAACCTGGCTCATTCTCAACCCAAAGTTATTCGCGGTTTTCACGCCGAAGGTTGGCATAAATTAATTACTTTGGTGCGCGGCACCGTTTTTTCCGTGCTCTTGGATTTACGTCTGACCGAACCAACCTTTGGTCAAATTCAAACTTTTCGGTTGGGTGATGACACCGACGCTCTCAAGGGTTGTCTCTATCTCCCCCTTGGTATCGCCAATTCGGTTTGTGTCGTTAACGGTCCGGTTGATTATCTCTACGGCGTTGACCGGCTTTACCGCGACCGTGATCCTCAGGGTAATGAGGCCATTTCTCTCTTTGACCCGGACCTGCACATCCCTTGGCCTATTCCCAAGGACGAATTGATCTTTTCCACTCGTGACGCTCAAGCCCAAACCTTAAGCCAGAAATTTCCCGACCGCTTTCCCCCCAAAGCTTAGCCGTGTTTCACCCGTCGCCACCACGCCTCATGAGTCTGGTACCAATCAATAGTTTCGGCTAAATTGTCGGCAAAAGACTTATGTGGCTGATATCCCAATTCTTTTTTGGCCTTGGACCAATCGACTGCGTAACGGACATCGTGACCCGGTCGATCCGGCACCACTTCGATCATCGTTTCCGGCTGCTTCATCAGTCTGATAATTTGTTCTACCACCTCCCGGTTGGTGACATATTCGGTTGCCCCGCCCAACAGATAAGTTTCGCCGATTTTACCCTGACTTAAAATTAAGTCGATTCCCCGGCAATGATCTTCCACAAAAATCCAATCCCGGACTTGATTGCCCGGTGTATACAATGGTACTTTTTTACCTTCAATCAGGTTGGTTATCGCTAAAGCGATCAATTTTTCCGGAAATTGGTACGGGCCGAAATTATTGGAAGTGTTGGAGATGGTTACCGGCAGTTTATAAGTTTTAGAATAGGCTCGGACGAGATGATCAGACGCCGCTTTGCTGGCGGCGTAGGGACTGTTGGGTTGGTAGGGTGAATTTTCGTTAAATCGTGTCTGACTGTCCAAGGGTAAACTACCGTAAACCTCGTCGGTACTGACGTGGTGAAAACGCAAGTTTTTTTGCCTGGCTGCCTCCAACAATTTATAAGTGCCGACCACATTGGTTTGGATAAAAGCTTCAGGGGATAGAATCGAGCGATCAACATGGGATTCAGCCGCGAAGTGAACCACAGCTTCCACTTTTGCCATGGCTTGAGCCACTACTGCTTCGTCGGTAATATCGCCCTTAATAAAGGTATAGCGTTGATCTTTTTCCACCTCGCTTAAATTTTCCAGATTACCGGCATAGGTTAGACTATCTAAGTTGATCATCTCATCCTCAGGATGCTCCCGCAGCCAATAACGGATAAAGTTACTGCCGATAAAACCGGCTCCGCCCGTCACTAATAGTTTCATATGTTTATTTTAGCCATAAATCAGTCGTTTTTTCAACCATCTCCCCAAACCCTTCTCCAGGAGGTAGAGTAGACTAATGAACCAGCCGTCCAAAATTAGTACCAATAAAAATACTCCGAAAAAAGCTTGAGCTCCGCTGGCAGCCCAGGGTAAAGACAGCTTCAACGCTTGATTTAAACTGCCGGTAAAATAAGCCAGAACTATTAGGGTTAAGGCCAGGATCACTAACAACGGCCAGGAGCGGGTATCTTCTTTACTCGAAAACATGGTATTGCCAATGCAAAATAATAAATATAGGTAGATCAACCTTAAAATGATTTCATATATCGGTCGATTTGTTAACGACTCCACCAAATGATTTAGTGAATTAAATTTAAGAAGCTGGCTATTCACTATTAAATAGATAATCGTACTGCCAGTTAAAAATGGAGCGGCGCCGATTAAACTGGAACGGAAGGCATCCACCTTAGCCACTTGGACCGAGCCTAATGCGACCGCCTCCTGATGTTTGGTTGCTGGCCGGGGTAAGAGATGGATCTCCCCGGTTTTAACTCCTAATACCGCCGCCGTCATAAAATGGGCCATCTCGTGAATCATTATCCCCGGTAAGAAGATTAAAGTGTAAAGGTATAAACCGCCGTTAGACGGTAAATTTATCAACTTACCAATACCCTGAATATGTTTCTGGATATAAGCTCGGCACCAGTAAATTCCGCCAATCAAACTAATCGTGCCTAAGATATAAACCATTTACTTTAACTCCTGCTGTAAATATTGTTGCAGCTCTTTGAAGCTGGGATCGACTGGTTCAAACACCCATTGGCCGTATTTTTCGATCGACGGTACCGTCAACAAGTCATCAGGCTGCTCGTTAGTTTTAATTGGTATAACCGTTGTTTTTAAGGTAATCGGTCGCTTTATCCAAGCCCGAAACAGTGAGACCCAGTACCAGTCGGGGACCTCTTTAAAGGCTTGGTTTTTAAGTCGGTATAATTCACCAAATACGGCCGGCCGCATCAAAGTGCCTGAGGTTAATTTGGTCATTAAGGTTTTCATCACCGCCTGCTGCCGCTTCTCCCGAGCCGTGTCCGTGCCTTCACTGCTTAACGGACTTTGGCGTGACCGCATATATTCCAAGGCTCTGGCTCCATTCATGTTTTCTATTCCAGGATTAAACACCACCGCTTTGTACAGCACCGCCGGATCGGTACTGGTCAGGTCCGCTTCATCCCGAGGATATTGACTGTCACTAAAACCGGTTTCTATCGGAACGCTAATACCACCAACTGCATCAATGGCTGTCTTGACCCAATCCATCTTGAGAATGACTATTTCATCAATCGGGATACCGGTGATTTGGGTCACCCACGTCCGGGTAAAGTCTTTTCCCTGACCTAATTTATCTTTTTCACCGTAATAATACAATGCGTTAATCTTGGTTTTTAGGGCTGCCAACCATAAATCTCTGGGTAAAGAAATTAAACGAATAGTCCCGTCCCTTTGGGCGATTACCAGCATTATGGTATCGGTTAACTGAGAGTTATCCCGCTGATTCACCACCGCGTCCAAACCTAACACTAAAAAGGTCACTTGGTTGTCTATCCCCCAAACGTCTTCTTGCCAGCCTTGATAAACCGATTGGACCAAGGTCATTAATGGTACCCCAGCTTCTCGGGCAAAAGCGCTAGCATAGCCATAAGCTAGTCCCAACAGCGACAGGCAAACGATGATGATTAAACCGCTGACGGCCAAAATTATCGGCCCCCACCGCCGTCGTTGTCTTGGTACCGCTTTCGCCTCGAACCGTTCCGGCCAAACCACCTCTTTTTCCGGCGGCTTGCGGCTAAAAGCCCGTCTGCTGGCCACTGACTTAACCTTTTTCATGGCGTTTTAACTTAGGTAATATACAGAAGTAAGCGTAACACTTCCATATCCGCTGGGGGGAGGGGATGATCCTTGACAAATTGCCCGATGGCCGGAATCTCCACCCACTGGATCGATTCGATTTCGGTTGGATCAATCTTAATTTCGTCGGGTGTTTTGCACATATAAATCTGACAGTACTCCGTTTCTTGAGGTGTCTTGACCAATATATTAGTCACGTAGAATAGTTGGCCGGTTAAACCCAGTTCTTCTTTCAATTCCTTCACCGCTGCCTCTTGATATGTCTCGCCGTAAGTCACGTGCCCGGCACAAGCCAGAGACCACATCCCGGCATAGAGATCTTTGGTCTGGCTTCTTTTCTGAAATAACATTTGGTTTTGGGAGTTTACCACCAAAACGTAGATCGCTCGATGAATTCTTTGGGGGTCTTGATGAGCTACTTGTCTGGCCAATAGCCCAATTTCCTGGTCGGCTTCATCCACTTCTACGAACATTTCCGCCGGATTATCCTGGGGCATACCGCCCCTTCAGTATAACTTACGTCATATCAAGCGGCAAATGGTTATCGGCCAGCGGATGATTCGATTAAAAAACCTAAAGCTCAAGTAATACCGGCTGCAGCTTAAGTTAAAGAATCTAAAGCTTTCAGGCGTTGGGGTTGGGGTGAGGGTTGGTGTCGGTTCAGCGGTAGGTGAGGGCTCAACTGTTGGTGATGGTTCAGAGGTAGGGGTCGGTTCGGCGGTCGGTTCTACCGTTGGTTCAGCCGTTGGCTCAGCCGTCGGTGACGGTTCGCTCGTGGGTGTAGGCGGTATTTCGGTCATGGTTGAGTTTTGTGGTTGAGACGTACTCCTCAGGACAAAGTCCAGCTGGTTGTTATTGCTGTCCCAGCCATTCCCAGCCATGGCGTCACTTCCGACCATGCTGTCACTCGATGAAGTTTCATAGGCTTTACGTTCGATACTGCCGTTTGGTTCTGGGTTAGTGGTCGCGGCGCTTTCACTGGCCTGGGAATTGCCTAAACCCACCAAATCAACGATCGTCACTCCGGCGTCGCTGTAGAGGCTAACATTGCCGTCAGTCGGGATGCCGCTGGAAGTGGCTGTGTATTCCCGATCAGGTGTTACTCCACCGCTGTAGGCCGGGTGCGCCAACAAATAAAAGCCATGGGCTGGGATCGTCCCGTTTAAAGGATTAACGATGTTTAGTGCCGAACCACCGCTGCTGCTGCGCTTGGTCAGCCGCCAATTAGTCATGACTACGTCCGTTTCCAAAGGATTATACAATTCCACAAATTCGTCATTGGCTCCGTTTGTTCCTTCAATCTGGATTTCTGAAATGACCACCTGATCGGCCATGACTGCCTTGATCTGTCCGGCCCTCACCCACCAACTTAGAAAGCCCAGTATTCCGATCAATCCCAACAGCAAACCAATGATGGGCAGGCGGCGCATATTTCCTCCTTAAGCTAGTAAATTGACTTAAAATTAACAGACTATGAAACCGTGTCAACCAGAACAAAAACCGAACATATCTCTCCTCGCTTCTTGACTGTACCTTGGATACCAATTAGATTGAAGTTTGCATGAAGAAGCCACCCCTCGATGACAGCAAACCGGTGACTCAGAAAGTTCTGCTCGATACCCTGGTTGATTTTTGGGAACAGATTGCCTACCCCATGATTGACAAAAAATCCGATAAAGTGGATATTGAAAAATTGGAGATTAAACTTTCCTCAGAAATTAAACACAATCGCCGCCTTATTCGTGGTTTGCAACTTGATACTCCAACCATGGAGGAATTCAAGAAACTGGATAAACGAGTTTCCCGATTAGAATCCCGTGCCTTCAATTAAGCTTTAACCAACCTTCCAACTTTTCGATTTCTTAGTCTTGGTAAATCACCGCCAGCCTTTTTTTATCAAAGCCTTCCACTAACAAATAATGACTATTATTCCAGTGTCTCCAGTAATCCGGGTAAGCCGCCGTGTTGACACTGATCAAGCACGGGGCTCTTTTTCCCGCCCAATTTTCCGGGCTTCTTCTGCATTACTCAGCGTCACGTAAATCAGTTTCATATCATTTCAAACTATATCCTCCATCCACTACCAGAATCTCGCCGGTAATATAACTGGCGTTATCGGATGCTAAAAATACTATCGGTTTGGCCAGTTCTTCTGGCTTAGCAATTCGTTTTAAAGGTGTTGCCTGTCTGAACTGTTCAATTAAATCCAACCCTGCCCCTTTCGTCATATCTGTCATCACATTACTGGGAGCGATTCCGTTGACCCTGATATTTGGAGCTAATATTTTTGCCATGGCTTTAGTTAAAGTAATCAAACCACCCTTAGCCGAGCCGTAAGCCGCTACATACGGCGAACCCAAGATACCTACGGTCGAAACTAAATTAATAATTACTCCTTTCCTCTGTTTTTGCATTACCGGTGCCACATGTTTAATCATTAACCAGGCGCTAGTCAGATTGATATCTATGGTTTTATGCCAAGTTTGTATATCCCCTTGCCAATCACCCGGGCTCAGTATTGCTCCGGCGTTATTCACCAGCACGTCAATTCTACCCCACTGGCCCATGACTACCTCTACTAGTTGCTGCACTTCGATTTCATGGGCTACATTGGATTGAACCACCAAACTTTGTTCCTGTCCAATTTTTTTAGCAATCGCCCGGGCTTTAATTTTCTGTTCATGATAGTGGACTACCACCCGGTATCCGGCTGCTCCAAAAGCCAGCGCCGTCGCCCGGCCAATACCCCGCGAAGCCCCGGTTACAATCACCACTTTATCTTTCATATCGACCATATTTTACCAACTCCCGCCGCCACCACCGCCTCCACCACCACCGGAAAATCCACCACTAAAACCAGACCCACCGGAGGCGCTATGTGAGGCTGGGTTATAAGCCAGGTTGCTTGACGCTTGAGCCGAAAAATCGGATACCAAACTGTTAAAGGTCATGCCTGTCAATATTGGTGAACTGAAATATTCGGGTGGCTTAAGATTCAACGCCTCCATATCCTGAGCCAACCGGTCCACTACTCCCAAAGCCACCGCAAAGGGTAGAATTTCCTCGATAAACAAGTGCTTCTCTTTGATTTCTTCCCGCCATTTGCCGGTTTTAATGGTTTGCCGCAAACCCCTGGCTTGCATGGCGAGGTTAGAGCCGATAGCGGATTTCTGAGTGATTTGTAAACCAAACCCGACCCCAATCACCGCTTGCACACCGAATACCAGATACCACCAGAACGATCCTACCAAACTTAAGGCTTTAGCTATTATCAGGAAGACGACGACATTTAATCCAATGGCTATCGCCACTCCAATTCCCCGGCTGGTGTTAGGCTTTAACACGTATAATTTTCTCTGGGTCAGAGCCGTCTCGATTTCTTGTTTGGCTGCTACCATGGTTTTATAAAATGTCCCCTTCAACCCGGATATTTTCCTGGTTTCTCCGGCTGTTTTTACCAAGCCATTTAGTAATGTCTGCTGGTGTTGGGGTAATTTGCTACTGTCTTGATTCAGTCTTTCAAAGACATAATCTGTTTTACCAAACCAACCCTTCTTTTCCTCACGCGTAATTTTGAGATATCCCTTACGCGCCAACTCGATGATTTCCGCCACCACGTCCTGGTTATCCACTTTTTCGTCCCAAATCGCCCCCGCCTCACCCGGGGTTAAGTCGGTTAGCGGTTCATAAACCCACGGCACCCGAGTCCCGTTAAATATCGGTTTGCGTCTTTGCGGTTTGGCGGGGTTCAAATTAAACACATTTGGGGAGATAAACACATAATCCCGGCCGTTTAAGAGCCAATACCCCGCCATAAATAATAGGGGAACGAATAGCATCGGCACAAACCAATTATTTGATAATTGTTTCACCAGTCTTTGAGTAGCGGTCGGAAACAGTAGCTGGTTCGGCCGGCCTAGAGCCACTGCCACCGTCACGTTTCGGTCATAATTAATCCCGGCCTCATACTTAAATCTGGCCACCTGATCACTTAAATCGGTCTGGCATAAACCATCGTCGTTCCCAATTGGTCCGGCATAACAGACTGCCTTGGTCAGCGTCGCTGCCGGTGATTTAACGCTGGCGGTGACCGTTTCGATGGGTATTTGCCAGCCTTCACCGGTGATATCCCAATATAGTTCATCATGATCCTCAAACTGCTTGATGGCCTCCTCAACCCGGTACTTAATCAGGTAAGTCTTCTCACCGGTAAAGGTCGTTTCCGGATCCCCAATTTTCACGGTCAACTGGTTGTTTTCCCGATTAGACTGATACTGGTAACTCTGTCCGGTTTCATCGGTAATTGCCAGGACGGTCACCGGCGCTTCGACTACCAAATTGTCCACTCGGTATTTTAGAGGGATATAGCGGTAAATCCCGTGATGTACCTCGTCGGTTTGATAAGCAATCGTTTCCTCGATGGTTAAACTGGTGTCTGAATTAATGGTAATTTGTGAGTCAAATTGATTGATCACTTCGGCGGCCGCTACCCCTCGGACAAAAATCCATCCGCCGGCCAAGAACAGAACCAAACCGATCAGTTTTTTCATACCCTTAGTCTACCCCTTTTTCTCGCCCCCCGTTTCCTCGTCGGGTAAAGGCAATTTTTCTTTGCCTTGGGCATCTCGCATCGTGTTTTGCATGATTCGCTTGACAATCTCTGTAAAAGTAATCCCGTACAAATCCAAGACACTGGCTAAGGCACAATCAGCTTCTTTCGGTCCAAAAGCCGGATTGGAATTGGAATCTACAAAATAATAGCGCCCCGACTGGTCCAAGCGGATATCAAATTTACCGTAATCACTCATACGGCAGACGTCAAAGGCTTTCTTGACTAATTCATTTAATTGAACGTCGCCGAATCGCTGGTAGGTATAGGTTGCCCCGCCCGCGATCCATTGAGCTTCAAAGGTGGCAAACTGAGTTGGATCGTCGGCTTTGGGAAACATTTTTTCGGCCAAATAAACTTTTTTATTTTTCCCTTCCAATAAAATAGCCGTCACTTCCCGGCCGGCTATAAATTCCTCCACCAATACCGGCTGTTCATAGGTACTGATGAGAAACTTAAGCCGTTCGCGTAAGTGTTTCTCATTGGCGGAGACTGCGTCTTTAGTAATTTCGACCGCGCCGTGGATTTCGTTTAACTTAGAAATTAGGGGAAAGCGTAAATTGGGGTCTAAAACGGTCGTCGCTGTCGGTAGCAATTGGCAGCGGGGGATCGGAATGCCATGACTTTGTAACAGGTCTTTAACCAAATATTTATTGTAAGCTAACGATTCACCCAATATCCCGGCTCCGGTGTAAGCAATATCCAGAGCCTCTAAAATACCGGGAATGGTTGACGATAAGTATTCCTGGCCTCGCACCGACCCGACTAAATTAAACACCATATCCGGGTAATCTTGCAACAGCTGGACGACCAATGCCGGTGTTCCCGGATACAAGTAGGTATTCACCCCTAACTTATTCAAGTATTTAGCCACCACTTGCGCGTCTTTCAAGGCGTCTTTTTCGGTTAAGTATTGGGCTTCGGTGGGAAAGTATTCCCGCCTGACCTCGCTGTAAATTAAACCGACCGTTTTGGGAATAAAGCTGTTGGTTGGTTGGCCGTTGCCGACCATGACATCGGTCATGTGTTACTCTTTATTTGTCGGGTAAATAACCATCATCCGTCTGATGGTTAAGTCATCACTCGATTTTAAGAAATCTCCGGGAAAGTCAAACCAAACCCGATAAAATTTTTTTAACCTCATGGCCCTAACGTAGCCGATTTCCGGGTCTAGTAAATAGATATTTTCCTCATCGATATCGACCACCACCGAATAATGACCGTCGTCTTCGGAAAACCAATCGACGATCACCGGGGTTTGCCGCTCCTTCACCTGTTTGCGGACTTCTTCAAATTCAGTAAAATCTTTGATAAAGCCGTCAAATCCCAAATCCCGGGCTGCTTGCAGTAAGCGGTGAGCTTCGACTCCTCGATCCAAAGTGCAATCAGTTAGCCTAACCAGTTCTTTTTCCGACTTGGTGACGCCATAGTAATTAAACACCATTTTTAATGACGCCGGTCCACAATACCCCGTCTCCTGGCGAAATGGTTTAACTTTAAGCATATTCATGTCTATTGTAGTCGATAAATTAACCTTGCCAACTGCCTGACTCCGGGTGATGAATGGCCTCCCCGCCGGCGACCGGTAAATCCTCTTCTGCCGCTAAAGTTTTAATCAACTCCCCTAATTCTTTTCGGTAATCTGGTGATTTTGCCGCTTCAAAATCAGCCAAAAGCTCCGGTTTATCCTGCTTGACGTAGGTCAGTAATCTTTCGGCAATATACGGTTTTAAATTTAAATGTTCGACAAAAATGTAGCTTACGCCGGCCGCTTTTAGTAAACTAAACAGGAGTTTCAGTTGTGCCGGTTTCTTAGCCAAATGCGGTAGCAATGGTCCGACAAAAGCATAGGTTTTTATTCCGGCTCGGTTTAACTCCTGTAAGGCTTTAATTCTGTCTTGGTGACTCGGAGCATAAGTTTCCAAATAACGACTGATCGGGTCACCGGTACTGGTCACCGTCAAGCCCACCTCAATCGCTGGCAGCCGTTTAAATAAATCAATGTCCCGTGTCACCAACGGCGCTTTGGTTAAAATACTCACTCGACCATGATACTTTTCGGCCACTAACACTTCGAGACAGCCTCGGGTTAATTGGTATTTGGCTTCTAAGCCCTGGTAAGGATCGGTCACCGCGCTGAAAAAGATTTCCCCAATCTCTCCTTTAGTTGACTGGGCTAGTTTCTGCTTTAACTCCATCTTAAATAACTCCACGGCATTCACCTTGACGTCCACATACTCCCCCCAGGCTTCATCAGGGTGCCTAAAGCGCCCGACAAAATAGGCATAGCAATATTTACAACCAAAGCGGCATCCAAGGTATGGATTGATTGACCAATCGATTCCCGGGATTCCGCTGGCCGAGAAAATTGTCTTAGCGGTCACTTCACGGACGGTATAGTTGCCCATATTTAATGCCTTAATCCTTGATTGATAACTTTAAGCAGTCGTTCGATTTCCCACCAGCTTTCAGTGCCCGCACTTAGGCGTAAAAAGGGTTGGCTGTAGGCGCTTTTCATAGCCACTACATAAATTCTGGTAATGTTTAATCCAAAACTACTCCCGGCCACCAAAGGCACTTTTTGCTCTTTAGCCGCTGCTAGTATCCGCTTCATGGCCGCTTTTGGCTTTGGTAACCTAATTACCAAGAAACCACCTCGGTAACCGCTAGTCGGATAAACCACTCTTACCCCTTTAATCTCCGTAGCCAATTTAGTTGCGTTCCGTTCCAACCGCTTTAATCGTTTCAGTAATAGACGCCGGTTCGGTGTCGGCAGCATCGCTGCTCCCCGAGTCGTTAAAATGGTCCCGCCGTGCATCCGGGCCTCGAATAACTTAAAAGTTAAACCGGGATCGGCTTTGATCACCCCGCCGGTGGTCTGATCCAAACCAAATTGGTAATACTTGTTTAAGCTTTCCCAGCTGATCACCTTCACTTTGCTGGAATTCTTGGGCACTTTGGCTAAAAAAGCCTGACAAGAGGTATCGGTAACCAAATAACTTTTTGCCTGGCTGGTTTGACTTAGAGTCCGCGCCAGTGCCAGCAAATCCACTTGAGTCATCTCGGCGTTGTTAGCCAATGAATCGACAAACACTGCTGCCGGTTGGAGTTTTTTAACTAGGGCTTTAAATTCCGCTAACTTATTTTCGTCAAATAGCGTCACTGATACCGGTAGCATTTTTAGTAACAGTTCCTGATTTTGAAAATAACTGCTCCTGCCCACTAACACCGGTCGAATCAGCTGTTTTTCTCTGAGTAACATCGTGATGATCGTAGTCAGTGCCGCCATGCCTGATGCTGTCATCAACACTTGGGGCAAGGCCAGGGGTGACAGGCCGTAATAAGCCTGCCCAAAAATTTTCTGTATGGTATTACCTTTTATTTGTTGATCTCGGGTGTAATCGGTTAGGTTACCCTTGATTTTGCCGGTTAGGAGTCCGGCTTGGGCGCTGGTCGCTTGATCAAACGACGGTGATTGCCAATTGGCGGCTTCGATCAATCCGGCTGTTTCCCCCACCAAGACTCGGCTTAGATCTTGTAAAGCCAGTTTGTGATTCACCTCTTCGGCCACTGCCGCCCACTCCCTCACCTCCTGCTTTAAAAAATCCACCTCGGTGCCAAACCGTTGCCAAACCTCAATTTGTTGCTTTAGGGCGTCATTTAAATAATTAAACGTAATGATTGACAGCGCCGCTTTTATTCGTTTGAGTCTAGCCAAATCCCGACGGCATTTCTGCCTAAAATCATCAGCTAAATAAGCCAACTCCTCGGCATCTTCCGCCAAATCCCGGTAAGTGGTGGCTAAGCTTTTTGCTGGCATAAATCAAGGTAGGCCGACACCAACCGGTCTTCCGCTCCCGGCGATAAGCTTAAAAATAAATACGGTTCGGTTAATTCTAATTCCATTAATATCAATTTTTGCTTGTTCATCACTCCGTCCACCCTGGCGTAAAGTAGGTGATAATCAACTAGTTTTAAAATCTCTTGTGCCTGTTGCCTGATAATATCTGGTATCTCAGTCAATTCTGCCTTCCGGTTATCGACCATAAAATCCCCTTGAGTCACCGGTCTCAACACCGCATGACTGAACTGGCGGTTAAAAAATATCAATGAATATTCACCGTGGCTGATTTCCGGCAACCATGGTTGTAATAACCGTTCGTTTGCGGTTGGTTCCTCCTTTAAATTAGCCGTAATTAACTTCACCTCGTGGCTGGAATTCCCTACCAGCGGTTTCACCACCCATTTATTTATCGATGACTGGTTCATTTCTGGCCATGGTTCACCCTCTCTAAGCCAGATCGTCGGTAACGTCCTCGCCCCCTTAGCTTTAAGTTCTAACAGATAGCTTTTATGGGTATTCCATTTTATTAGTGGTAGCGGATTCCACCCGTGGATTTTTAATTTTTCCATTTCAACAAGCCAGGTTAAAAAAGCAGCATAATCTTGAGGGTAATCCCAGCATGACCGGAAAATCAGATCGTCATATTGCTGCCATTTTACTTTCGGGTCATTCCAAACCGTAAATTCAACTCTGATCCCCGCTTGGCGGAACGGTTTAATCAGCCGCCGGTCATCCGCCGTCCCCCTTTGATTCTGCCGGTCCGTCACCAGGGCGATTTTATTCATGGCCGGTTATCCAGACTCTCCCATAAGGCTAACGATCCATATGATTTATACGGGCTCCAGGGCTCTATTATACCGTCAATCTCTTTGAGGGTGGGGGATTCCAGCTGATAAATCTTTCTTAAAGCTTTATTTAAACCCAAATCACCGCTTGAATATACGTCTTCCCGTCCTAAAGTAAATATCAAAAACATCTCCGCCGTCCATCGGCCCACCCCCTTAATCTGAGTTAGGGTTTGAATCACTGCTTCATCTTCTAATTGGGTCAATTCTTCAGCTTCAATCTTACCACTCTTAAAAGCTGAAGCGATATTTTTGACATAGGTAATTTTAGCCCAGGACATTCCCGCCTGTCTCAATTGTTGCTCATCCGCCTCAAGTACTTTTCTTGGGCTGAAGTTTTTTTCCTTCATTAGTTCCAAGACCCTGGCCTCAATCGTATCGGCTGCCTTGCCCGATAATTGTTGGCCAATTATGGCACTCACCAAAGTCTGGAAATACTGGTCTGTTTTTTTGGGTTTCAACACTCGTCTAAAATTCAACTGTCCCATCACTCCAGACATTACTCTATCGGCGATTTTATAGTGGGATAAAACTTGGTCAATTTTCTCCATAATTTCCTTTACATATTTTTCACCATATTCACCACCCAGTCTTTCACCCCGCCGTAAATCCCGTCCACGTACTTATTCTCACCGGTAGGTTTATATCCCAGTTTAAGGTAAAGCTTATGCGCCGGGCACCTTGGGTCGGGATTTACTGCCAGGCCGATACGCTTAAACCCTCGCGCCTTAGCCAGTGACTCGGCTTCGGCTACCAACCACATCGCCTTGTCTTCTCTCTGCCAAGCCAGTCTTTGGTCTATCTTATTCCGGCCCAACCCCTTCTTCACCTGCGCCAGTTGGTCCCGGTCACCCTCTTTGGCGGGACGAATTGTCATTTCGCCTCCACTCGCACGTCAATTATTTCCATTAGTTTATCTTTCATCCACACGTATTGGCTATCGGTCAATGCCACCAGCGGCACCTGTTTATCGTAGTAAGCATGTTCTAGTCTCTTATTAAGATAAAGTCCCCTAAAATGTTCGGATCCCCAGTGTGGAAAAATACAGAAATTCACTAGACTAAAACCTTTATAACCGTTGAGTTTGGGTGCCAGCTCCGCATTATCCAAGCGGTAAGTCGGATAGATATCTGGACCCGCAATAATTGTGCCAGCGCTTGAGCCAATATAGATTTTTCCTTTATCAATCACCAGTTCCCGAATAACCTCGGTAAAACCTGATAACTGCGCTTGTTGAAGGAGATAAAAAGTGTTACCGCCTGACAAATAAATAGCATCGAAAAAATTTAAGTCTTTAACGAACTCATCTTTAGCTTTATTGGTTATGGTGTAATCGGTCACCAGAAAACCTATTTCCACCAACGATTTACGGTCATTTCTAAGCCATTCCTTATCGCCCTTCTCAACTTCCGCTGCCGTATCAATAAACACCAATTTTTTATTTCTGGTAGTTATCCTTTTCGCTATATCCTGCGCCACCTCACTCACACTGGAAGTTAGAAATAGTTGTTCCATATAATGTTATTTATAAAAGTTGGCTAAAAATTTATATATTAAATACAATACAAATAAGACTAAACCCAGAAGTCGTAAAATTAATACACGACTAACTGATTTCTGAACCAACATCCCTGATTTAATATGGGCTTTTCGAAGAGCTTCGGGGTAACCATTCAGGATTTAACAAAGGGGATTTGACATTCCCTCAAGATCCAGGTTAGACTGAATGTCCTGATGA
>MHDC01000038.1 GCA_001803415.1 Microgenomates group bacterium RBG_16_45_19
CCCACGCTGCCGGGATGAAAGTTATCATCTTTGAAACTTTTAATCATTACCCTGGTGCTGATTATTACTTTAACTCGTTTAAACAATTACTAGAAATCATTCGAGAAATAGATTCTTAAACTCCAACTGCCTTCTCTAAATACTCCTTTACCTGTCCTTCCCATTGTTTGATGCCCGAACCGATAAACACCACCTGTGATTTATCGGCCTTAAAGTTGGGTAGTGCCTGCCAGGTGATCCGGCCAAAGACGCCATTGACTAACTGCCACCCCTTCCCGGTTTTTAATATCCCTTTTATCCGGTAAAAAGAGTTCGGTCGGCAGGCTTTAACCACCTGATCAATTAGTTCCACCCTGACTATTCCGGTCGTCTCCCACCCAAACGTCTCCACCGTTTCGTGCTCATGGTGTTCGTGGCTGGTCAAAGCGTCTAACGCCGCCCACTTGTCTCGGGCGTTGGGCAGACCAAACAAAACCTGCGGCTTGACCACCCCACCAGCCGTCTCGATTTTAACGGTATCCGGATTCAAATCGTTAATATCCTCTCTAACCTGATAGAGTTTATTTTCATCGACCAAGCCGGTCTTATTAAAAATGATCAAATCGGTGTGTTTGGCTTGATCTCGGGCCACAAAACTTTTATCTTTGACCTTCACAAAATTCAGGCAATCGACCACCACAATCACGCCGTCTACATAGACTTTGGGATTTTTCTTGAGTTCCAAGATGATCGGGAAGGGTAAGGCGTTGCCCGAAGCTTCGATAATAATCCGTTCCGGCCGCACTTGATCAATCAGTTCGTTAATGCCCGGATTCAGTTCCCCCACCAAGACACAACATAAACAGCCGTTAACCACTTCTTTAACCCGTAAATTGGCGTTGCGGGCTAATTGGGCGTCGACATTAACATCCCCGTACTCATTTTTAATCATGGCAAACTTAACCGGCTTTCTATATTGCTTCAAGGCGTTCAGGATAATCGTCGTCTTACCGCTGCCCAAGTACCCGCCAAAGATCGTCACCGGCGTTTGCATACCTTGGTTATAGCATGGGGCTTGGTTATACTGGTAGCAATGCCCGTCCTACTGGCAATTATTCTCGCCAACGTTCTGATCAGCGCCGGCTCACTCCTGGGGGTGGTCACTTTATCGATTAAGGCCGCCAAGCTCCAACAGGTTCTCTTATTATTAGTGGCCATGTCGGCCGGAGCCTTGGTGGGGTCGGCCTTTTTACACCTCTTGCCCGAAGCCATCGAGGCTGCTTCGGCTTTGCCGGTCTTGGGTACCGCCTTAATTGCCTTTATCTTCTTTTATCTATTTGAAAACTTTTTCTATTGGCGCCACTGTCATCGTGGCCATTGCGATATTCATGCCTTTGGTTATTTGAATTTAGTTGGTGACGCTATGCATAATTTCTTGGACGGTCTAATTATTGCCGCTGCTTTTTTAACCACTCCGGCCTTGGGGGTGGCTACTACCCTAGCCGTAGCCCTCCACGAAATCCCTCAGGAAATTGGTGATTTCAGCGTCCTGCTCTACTCCGGCTTCTCGCGCCAAAAAGCCATTCTGGCCAATGTCTTAGTGGCCATGACTGCCATTCTCGGCGGAATCATCGGCTACATGCTACATGATTCCGGTTTAAACCTGGAAGCGCTCCTAATTCCCTTAGCTGCCGGCGGTTTCTTGTATATCGCCACTGCTGACCTCATGCCCGAAATCCACAAAGAAAAGAACCGGGCTAAGGCGCGCTTGGCCTTTATCATGTTTCTTTTGGGGATTGCCCTCATGGCCGGTCTCAAACTCATCGGCTGGGAATAAATATTCTCCCTGTTGACAGACCAGGCTTCCCCTGATAAATTACCGTTATCAAGCCTGATTATTCAAGGCGTGATTGTCCACGTCTTTTTTAGTAGTTGTATCCAAACTAGACTCAGTCACCAGCACCGGCGGTAATCCTCTTATTTCCCACCGCAAGTTGTCTGAACCCCCAAACCTACCTGCTCCAGCCAGATTAATGGGTGATGAACTGAGGCATATCGGTCTTCGCTTGTCACTATGGCTAAAACTACCCGAGTATATTTAGGTAAAGCGAACCTGCCTCTCCCTAAGCTTGATCTGGTCGCAGTGCAGCAGAATTCTTACACTTGGTTCCTCACTCACGGTATTCGTGAAGCTTTTAACGAAATTAACCCGGTCGAAGATTTTACCGGCAAGAATTGGTCGCTCGAATTTTTAGATTATGCCTTTGGTAACACCAAACACACTCCTTCCGTCGCTCGCAATAAAGGCGTCACCTACGATGTTCCCTTAAGAGTCAAAACTCGTTTGACTAATAAACAAACCGGCAAATCGGTCACCCAAGAGGTCTTTTTAGGTGATATTCCCCGAATGACCGAAAACGGGACCTTTATCATCAACGGCATCGAAAGAGCTGTAGTTAATCAAATCGTCCGTTCCCCGGGCGTTTTTTATTCCGGGGTGATTGATCGTTCTTCCGGTCGTTTACTCTATCAAGCCGAACTCCGGCCGATTCGGGGTTCTTGGTTGGAGTTCATGATCAGTAAGAACGACGTCATTTCGGTCAAGATAGATCGTCACCGTAAAATTGCCGCCACCACCCTGCTTCGGGCGGTCGGTTTGGATAGCGACGAAGCCTTAATTAACCAGTTTAAAGCCGCCAACACCGATCCGCAGCATGATTATTTGGCGGCCACTTTAAGTAAAGACATCACTAAAACCCGGGCTGAAGCCTTAATGGATATCTATCAAAAGATGCGACCCGGTGAACCGGCGGTTCTAGACAACGCCGAGGAATTTTTCCACGAACTGTTCTTTGATCCTCGTCGTTACGATCTCGGCAAAGTTGGCCGCTACAAGCTCAATCGCCGTTTAAGTCTAAACATCACCAATGATCAGCCTAATCACGTTTTAACCTCAGAGGATATCATCGGCACTATTGACTATCTCATTAACCTCCAAAATCAACGCGGTCGGGTGGACGACATCGATCACTTGTCCAACCGCCGGGTGCGTTCCGTCGGTGAGTTGGTCAACGTTTCCGCCTTCCGCATTGGTTTATTACGCTTAGAACGATCGATTCGGGAGAAAATGTCCTTAACCAAAACTGACGAAGACATTAAACCCAACCAACTGGTTAATGCCCGGCCGGTCATCGCCACTATTTCCGAATTTTTCCGGCGTAACCGTCTTTCCACTATCTTGGACCAAACCAATCCCCTCTCGGAAATTGATAACTTAAGACGCCTGTCGGTCATGGGTTCCGGCGGTGTCACTCGCGAGCGAGCTTCCTTCTCCATGCGCGACATCAACGCCTCCCAGTATTCCCGGATTTGTCCGGTCCGTTCTCCCGAAGGTCCCAACATTGGCTTGGTCACCTATCTTTCCCTTTACACTCGGGTCAACGAGTTTGGTTTTTTGGAAGCTCCCTACCGTAAAGTCCAGTCAGTTGTCCGCGGCGGTAAAACCAAAATGCAGGTGACCAATGACATTGTCTATTTTGCCGCCGATGAAGAAGCTGAGCATTACATTACCCAAGCCGAAGTCGATATCGATGACCGGGGTTTCATTAAAGAACCGTGGGTTCCTGTCCGTTACAATGGTGAGTTTATGGAAGCACCGGTGGAGCAGGTGGAATATATCGATATTGCCACCCGCCAAGTGTTTGGTACCGCCGCCTCCCTCATCCCCTTCATCAGTCACGACGAGGCTAACCGGGCGCTCATGGGTACGCACATGCAATGTCAGGCCGTCCCCTTAGTTAAACCCGAAAGTCCGATTATTGGTACCGGGATGGAAGCAGCTATCGTTGCCGCTCTCCATCATGCCGTCCGGGCTCGCCACGCCGGTACCATTGAGTATGTTGACGCTACCAAGATCGTGATCAAACTGACCGAGCCGATCAAAGATTTAAGCGTCATCCCCGAAGCTGAATTTATCCAACTCACCGCCGATCGGGAAACCTACCTTTTGAAAAAATTTATGCGTTCGGCTCAGTCGACGGCTTATTCCCAACGTCCTCTGGTTTCCATCGGCGATCGGGTGACCCAAGATCAAGTCATCATTGACGGACCGGCCTGTGACCACGGCGAATTGGCTTTAGGCAGCAATCTGGTGATTGCTTACACCTCCTTTGATGGCTTAGGTTACGAAGACGCTATCATTATTTCCGATCGTCTCGTCAAAGAAGATACCTTAACCTCCATTCATATTAATGAATACGATGCGGTGGTGATGGACACCAAGTTGGGTCCTGAAGAATTAACCCGGGACATTCCCAACGTCGGTGAAACCGATCTCCGCAATTTGGGTGACGACGGCATCGTGGTTTTGGGCTCGGTGGTTGGTCCCAACGATATTTTAGTCGGTAAGATTGCTCCTAAAGGTGAAACCGAGTTAACCGCCGAAGAACGGCTGCTTCGCGCTATTTTTGGCGAAAAAGCCCGCGAAGTTCGGGATACTTCTTTAAGAATGCCCCACGGCGAATCGGGCACTATCATCGACGTTAAAGTTTTAGACCGGGAGGAAGGCGACGAGCTGGACCCGGGGGCGATCAAAAAGGTCGTGGTCAGAGTGGCACAAATGCGCAAAGTGACTGTCGGTGATAAATTGGCCGGTCGTCATGGCAACAAGGGGGTTATCTCCCAAATCATCCCCCAAGCCGACATGCCTCACTTGGAAGACGGCACGCCGGTGGACATTATCATTTCGCCGCTCTCGGTTTTAGCCCGGATGAATTTAGGCCAACTCTTGGAAGCTCATTTTGGCTGGGCGGCCAAAAAATTGGGCTATCAGGTCAGCCTACCCGTCTTTGAGGAAATCCCCGAAGCTCACATTCAAGCCGAGCTGGCCAAAGCCGGTTTACCGGTCGACGGCAAAGCTCAACTTTATGACGGCCGTAGCGGTGAAGCTTATCAGGAAAAGACGGTGGTCGGTATTGGCTACATGCTCAAACTCATCCACATGGTTGAGGATAAAACCCACGCCCGCTCCACCGGACCCTATTCTTTAGTTACCCAACAGCCTCTGGGTGGCAAAGCTCAAATGGGTGGCCAGCGCTTGGGTGAAATGGAAGTTTGGGCTTTACAAGCTCATAAAGCGGCTCACACTCTCCAGGAAATGTTAACCATTAAATCTGATGATGTGGTTGGCCGCGCCCGAGCCTTTGAAGCCATTGTCGAGGGTCAAGACATTCCCGAAGCCACCGTCCCCGAATCGTTTAAGGTTTTAGTCAAAGAATTGAATTCCTTAGCTTTAGATGTGGTGCCTTTGGAACAAACCGAAGTTGTCGTCGATGAACCGGTGGCCGAGGCCGACGCTGCCGTCGCTGGCACTATCACCGACGACCAAGGTGTGGTCGTGGCTGAAACGGAAGACTCACCGCCTGATGCCCCCGAACCACCCGCTCCACCCTTAGAAACAGGAGAAGCTTAAACCCTATATGAAAAATATTGTCGACTTTCAAGGTCTCCAAATCCGTCTGGCTTCGCCTGACACTATCAAAAGTTGGTCTCACGGCGAGGTCATCAAACCGGAAACCATCAATTACCGGACCTTAAAACCCGAAAAAGACGGCCTCTTTTGTGAGCGTATTTTTGGCCCGACTAAGGACTGGGAATGTTATTGCGGTAAGTACAAACGGATTCGTTATCGGGGCATTATTTGTGATAAATGCGGGGTCGAAGTCACACTCTCTCGAGTGCGGCGCGAGCGCATGGGTCACATTCAACTGGCTTGTCCGGTAGTCCACGTCTGGTTCTTTAAAGGTGCCCCCTCCAAGCTGTCCCTCCTCTTAGATATTTCCCCCCGCAATCTCTCCTCGATCATTTATTTTTCTCAGTACGTCGTTCTTAATGTCGATCTGGACCAAAGGCTTAAAGTCATCGAACAATTAGATCTGGACCTGGAAGCCAAAAAACAAGAACTCACCAAGGAAGCTAAAATCAGTCTGGAAAAAGAAAAAGCTGAGCTTAAAAGTCATCTGGCCGCCATTAAAACCGAATTGAAAAATAAAGAGCAGCAGGACTTAAAAACTGAAGAAGCCAGAATCAAAAGCAAACAACGGCTCAAGCACCTCAAGGATAACCTGGATCATCAAATCCAAAACGCCGAAGACATCTACAAAACCATCAAAGATATGGTCAAGCGGCTGGAAGTCCGTTCGGTCATCAGTGAAGATGAATATTTAAAGCTGGTCGATTATCACGCCGCCGATCACATCACCGTTGGCATGGGCGCCGAAGCTTTGGTACAACTGGTCAAACAGATTGACATTGAAAGCCTGGCTAGCGAACTCCGGGAAGAATCCAAGAAAGGCCAAGGGGCTAAACGGATCAAGGCCAGCAAAAGACTGCGGGTGGTTGAAGGTATGAAAACCGCCCACATCGATCCTGCTTGGATGATTTTATCGGTCTTACCGGTCATCCCGCCGGACTTAAGGCCGATGGTCCAATTATCCGGTGGGCGGTTTGCCAGTTCCGACCTGAACGATTTATACCGCCGGGTTATCAACCGCAACAATCGCTTAAAACACCTCATCGATCTTGGCGCTCCGGAAATTATTTTGCGCAACGAAAAACGGATGCTTCAGGAAGCCGTCGATGCCTTAATCGATTCCAGCCAACAGAAAGAGACGGCTGCCCGGCGTAACCGCAAACAACTCCGCTCCCTCTCGGAAATGTTAAGGGGTAAACAAGGCCGCTTTCGTCAGAACCTCCTCGGTAAAAGAGTCGACTACTCCGGTCGATCGGTCATTGTCGTTGGCCCCGAACTCCAACTGACCCAATGCGGTTTACCCAAAGATATGGCTTTGGAAATGTTCCGGCCTTATGTCTTGCGCGAATTAATCAAATCGGGTATTGCCCCCAACGTCAAATCGGCCAAGAATGCTTTAGTCCGCCGCGTCCCCGAAGTTTACGACATTCTTGAAGAGATCATTGCCCATCATCCGGTACTCCTCAACCGTGCCCCCACCCTGCATAAACTCGGTATTCAGGCTTTCTATCCGGTTTTAGTCGAAGGTAATGCCATTCGCATTCACCCTTGTGTCTGTGCCGGTTATAACGCTGACTTTGACGGCGACCAAATGGCCGTGCATGTCCCTTTGTCCAACGCCGCCCAAAGCGAGGCCGCCTCTTTGATGATGCCCGACTCCAATCTCCTCAAACCGGCCGACGGCTCTCCCATCACTGTACCCAACAAAGAAATGGTTATGGGTTGTTATTACCTGACTATGTTCTCGCCCCATCTTGAACCCCACCCCACCATCTTTAGCTCTCCCGAAGAAGCCGAGTTTGCTTACCAATCTCGTTTAATCGCTTTAACTCAACCCATCTCGGTCCGCTTACTTCTTCCTGGCGGTAAAACTCAGATCCTGGTCACTAGCGTCGGCCGTATCCGTTTTAATCAGGTTTTACCTGAAGAACTGCGTTACCTCAACGAACCCATTAATGCCGGTTCGGTCAAGCAGTTGATTCGGAAAGCCATCAAACTTTATGACCGGGAACGCATTGTTAAATTGATCGATCAGCTCAAAGACTTAGGTTTTCAAGCGGCCACTCAATCCGGTCTGTCCGTTTCGGTCGCGGATAACGTCATGATTAATACCAAACCGGCTTTGATTGAAGCCGCCAATAAGCGTGCCGAAACTGTCCAAGACAATTTCAAAATGGGCTTAATCACGGCCGAAGAAAAACGCCGTCTGACCCAAGAAATTTGGATGGAGACCACTGATGAAATTGCCGACCAAACTTGGAATATCTTTACCCCCGACAATGCCGTCAAAATTATTATTGATTCCGGCGGTACCCGGGCTTCCAAAGACCAAGTCAAACAATTAGCCGCCATGCGCGGTCTGGTCGTCGATCCTTTAGGCAAAATTGTCGAACTGCCAACTAAATCCAACTTTCGTGAAGGCTTGTCCGTATTTGAATATGTCACCTCCAGCCGTGGTTCCCGTAAAGGTTTAACCGATTCTGCTCTTAAAACTGCCGACGCCGGTTACCTCACCCGGCGCTTGGTTGATGTCGCTCATGACGCCATTATTCGTGAACTCGATTGTGGCACCAAAGACCACCTGATTATCTCCGTTCAGGGCAAACGCGGTCCGACCTTTAGTCGTCGTCTCACTGGTCGGCTGGTCGCCCAAAAAGTCATCGACCCCAAAACTAAGAAAGTTCTGGCCGCCGTCGGTGACCTGCTCGATGAGGAATTGGTCGAAGTCTTAGAAGCCAAAAAAGTCTCTCAGGTGGCCGTCTTTTCCCCTTTAACTTGTCAGGCTCGTTATGGTTTATGCGCCAAATGCTACGGTCGCGATTTCTCGACCAAAGAATTAGTCAGTTTAGGCACTCCGGTCGGGGTCATCGCCGCCCAGAGTATCGGTGAACCGGGTACTCAATTGACCATGCGGGTCAAGCATGCCGGTGGCATTGTTGGTTTAGATGTGACTCAGGGGTTGCCCCGGGTAGAAGAATTATTCGAAACCCGGATTCCCAAAAATGTCGCTCCCCTAAGTGATTTTGCCGGTAAATTGATCGTTAACGAAAAACCGGACGGCTACGTCATTACCTTAAACTCCACCAAGAAACCGATTAAAACCAAAACTTATACTATTCCCTTAACCAGTCTCTTAAAAGTGACCGATGGCGACCTGGTCGGTGCCGGCACTCAATTGTCGGCTGGGTCTTTGGATATCAAAGACATCCTCGAAATTAAGGGTCTCTTAGCCGCCCAAGAATATCTGCTCGCCGAAATTCAAGCGGTTTATGAATCCCAAGGTATTCCGATTAATGACCGCCATTTCGAAGTCATTATTCGCCGCATGAGTGATAAAGTGGTGGTCGAGCAGTCGGGTGATACTACCCTTCTACCCGGTGAAATCGTCGAGCGGGCTTTCTTTAATCAAGCCAATGAACGGGTCATTGCCGAAGGGGGTGAACCGGCCACGGCTCAAGTCATTATTCTAGGTATTTCCACCGCCAGTCTGCACACTCATTCTTGGCTCTCGGCCTCCTCTTTCCAGGAAACTACCAATGTTTTAACCGACGCTTCCATCCAAGGCAAAGAGGATTATTTATTGGGCCTAAAGGAAAATGTCATTATCGGGCGCTTGATTCCCACTTCTTCTGAGCGCGCCGTCATTAGTCATCTTTACTCTTGACATCAAGACCGGGCCGATTAAGATAAGGAAGTTAGAAAAGGTAAATATTATGCCTACCATTAATCAGTTGATTCGTAAAGGCCGTCGCCATAAGCTTAAACCTCTTAAAGCCGCTGCTTTGCGCAAAAGCTACAGTGCCAAAGATCAACGGGTCACCACCCTTTTCAACCCGCAGAAACGCGGTGTCTGTACTATTGTCAAAACCATGGCTCCCAAAAAGCCCAATTCGGCGCTGCGTAAAGTCGCCCGGGTTCGGCTGTCCAACCGCCAAGAAATTACCGCCTATATTCAGGGTGAAGGTCATAATTTAGCCGAACACTCCATTGTTTTGGTCCGCGGTGGCCGGGTTAAAGATTTACCCGGTGTAAAATATCATATTATCCGCGGCAAATATGATTGTGCCGGGGTGGCTGACCGCCGCTCCAGCCGGAGTAAATATGGCGTTCGTCGGGTCCCGGCTCTAGCTGCTGCTGCTCCCACCACCACCTAAAATAATTTAAAATTTATTTGTATATGCGTGCCAAAACCGCCAAAATCCGTCCCGCCCGTGCTGATCCCCTCTACCAATCGGTCGAATTAAACCAATTGGTTAATCGGGTCATGTTTGACGGCAAGAAATCGGTCGCTTTAAAACAAGTCTACCAGGCGTTAACTATCATTAAAGAGTCTGGCCAAACTGACCCCTTAGCCGTTTTTAATCAAGCCATCGCCAATATCATCCCCAAAATGGAAGTTCGGTCCCGTCGGGTCGGCGGCGCTGCCTACCAAGTCCCCATGCCCGTTCGGCCTCGCCGAGCTTTTGCGTTAGCGGTTCGGTGGTTGGTCATCGAAGCCCGCAAACGCTCTAGTGCCGAATACCACACTTTTGCCGCTAAACTAGCTGCCGAACTACTCGACGCTGTTAAAAACGAGGGTGGCTCCGTCCAGAAAAAACTGACCACTCATAAAATGGCTGAAGCCAACAAAGCTTTTGCTCACTTTCGCTGGTAATTTCCCCAATCATAACCTCTATGGCTCAGCCTCACGCTCAACCCCAAACCGTGCCCTTGGACCGGATTCGCAATATCGGGATTATCGCTCATATTGATGCCGGTAAAACCACCACCACCGAACGTATTCTTTATTACACCGGCAAGACTTACAAGATCGGTGACATTGATGAGGGCAGCACCCAAATGGACTGGATGGATCAGGAGCGGGAACGGGGGATTACTATCGTCTCGGCCGCCACTACCACTTTTTGGATCCCGGTCTTTGACACCGCTGTTGCCAAAGCTCCCTACCGCCTGAATATCATTGACACTCCCGGTCACGTCGATTTTACCGCCGAAGTGGAACGCTCCCTCAGAGTCCTTGACGGCGGCATCACCGTCCTCGACGCTAACGAAGGGGTGCAATCGCAATCGGAAACGGTTTGGCGCCAAGCTGACAAATACCACATCCCGCGTCTCTGCTTTGTCAATAAAATGGATAAAATCGGGGCCGACTTTCTCATGGTCGTCAATGATATTAAGACCAAACTAGCCGTCAAACCGGCCATTATGACTTTGCCTATCGGCAAGGAAGCCACCTTTACCGGTGTGGTTCAGCTCTTGGAACGCCAGGCGGTGGTTTGGACCGGTGACGCCACTGGCGCCAAATACCAAATTGAGGCCATCCCGGCCGACATGACCGAAGCCGTCGACCACTATCGGCATCAGCTGGTCGAACAAATTGCCGAAACCGACGAAGCCCTGTTAGAAAAATACGTCAATAACCAAGAAATTAGCCTACATGAGTTAAAAGCAGCTTTGAGGCGAGCGGTCATTGCCTATCAATTGGTGCCCATCTTTTGTGGTTCCTCTTTACGCAATAAAGGTGTCCAACTCCTCTTGGATGCCGTAGTCGAATATTTACCCAGCCCCATGGACATTAAGTCGATCAAAGGCCTCAATCCCAAAACCAACCAAGAGGAAACCCGGGACTTGGTGCCTGAAGCTCCTTTTGCCGCGCTGGCTTTTAAGATTCAAACCGATTCTCATGTTGGTCGTTTGACCTATGCCCGCATTTACTCGGGTACGGTTAGATCCGGTAGTTACGTGGTTAACGCTAATACCGGCACCAAAGAGCGACTCGGTCGGCTGCTCTTAATGCACGCCAATCAGCGGGAAGAAATTAATCTCGCCCAAGCCGGTGAAATTGTGGCCATTGTTGGCCTCAAAGACACCCGCACCGGTCATACCTTAACCGACGAAACTCACCCGATTACTTTTGAAGGTATCGTTTTTACCGAACCGGTGATTTCTTTAGCCATCGAACCGAAAACTAAAGCCGACCAAGAAAAAATGGGTATGGCTTTAAACAAACTGGCTGAGGAGGATCCCACCTTTAAAGTTCGGGTTGACCATGAAACCGGCCAAACCATCATTGCCGGCATGGGTGAACTCCACCTGGAGATCATTACCGATCGGATGAAGCGCGAGTTTAGCGTCGCCGCCAACGTCGGTTCACCTCAGGTAGCTTATAAAGAAACCATCACCAAAACCGCCCAAGCAGAAGGCAAGTTTATTCGTCAATCCGGTGGTCGGGGACAATATGGTCATTGTTTCCTGCGCCTTGAACCTAAAAATCGCGGTGAAGGTTTCGAATTTAAAAACGAAATCACCGGCGGGGCTATCCCCCGTGAGTTTATTCCGGCTATCGAAAAAGGGGTTAAGGAAGCCATGGAAAACGGGGTTTTGGCTGGCTATCCTCTGGTGGATATGACTGTCGCCGTCTACGATGGCACTTTCCATGAAGTCGATTCTTCCGAAAATGCTTTTAAAATTGCCGGTTCGATCGCCCTTCAGTCCGGCGTTAAACAAGCTGGCTTGATCCTCCTCGAACCTATCATGAAAGTGGAAGTCACCACCCCCGAAGATTTTATGGGTGAGGTCATTGGTGATCTATCCAGTCGCCGGGCTCAAATTTTAGGCACTGACAATCGCGGTAATACCCGAATAATTACTGCCTTGGTCCCCTTGGCAGAGATTTCCAGGTATGCTACAATACTCCGCAGTATTACCCAGGGTAGGGCAGGGTATTACATGGAACCAAGTCATTATGACCAAGTCCCTACTCAAATAGCCCAAGATATTATTATCAAATCCGGAAAGGAGCCGCATGGCAGCCACTTACCAACGCACCAAACCACACATTAATATTGGTACCATTGGTCATGTCGACCACGGTAAAACCACTTTAACCGCCGCCATAACTCAAACTTTAGCCAAAAAAGGTTTTGCTGAAGCCAAAAAATTTGAAGATATTGACAACGCTCCCGAAGAACGCGCTCGGGGGGTCACCATCAATGTCACTCACGTCGAGTACGAAACCGAAAAGCGTCACTATGCCCATATTGATGCTCCTGGTCACGCTGACTATATCAAAAACATGATTACCGGTGCCGCCCAAATGGATGGCGCTATTTTAGTCGTCGCCGCCACCGATGGCCCTATGCCTCAAACCCGCGAGCATATCCTTTTAGCCAAACAGGTGAATGTCCCCCGTTTGGTCGTGGCCTTAAATAAAGTTGATGCCGTCGATGATCCCGAACTCTTAGATTTAGTCGAGATGGAAATTCGCGAACTCTTAAAGAAATATGAATTTCCGGGTGATGACATTCCCATTATTCGCGTTTCCGCCCTCAAAGCCCTTGAAGGTGATGCTAAAGCCCAGGAAGCGATCATGGAATTGATGAACAAAGTTGACGAATATATCCCCATTCCCGAACGGGATTTGGACAAACCCTACCTCATGCCGGTCGAGGACGTCTTCTCCATTAAAGGTCGGGGCACCGTCGCCACCGGTCGGATTGAACGCGGCAAAGTCAAAGTCGGCGACGATATCGAAATTATCGGCCTCAAAGATACCAAAAAATCAACCGTCACCGGCGTGGAGATGTTCCGAAAGACCCTCGATGAAGGTCAAGCCGGCGACAACGTTGGTATTCTCTTGCGGGGGATCGAAAAAGATGATGTCGAGCGCGGCCAAGTCTTAGCCAAACCCGGCTCTATTACTCCGCATACTGACTTTGAAGCCCAAGTTTACATCCTCACCAAAGAAGAGGGTGGTCGCCACAGCCCCTTTTTCACCGGCTACCGGCCTCAATTCTACGTGCGGACGACTGACGTCACCGGTGAAATTGCTTTACCCAAGGGGGTCGAAATGGTCATGCCCGGTGATAACGCCACCATGACAGTTAAATTAATTCAGCCGGTCGCCATGGAAGAAGGCTTCCGTTTTGCCATCCGTGAAGGTGGTAAAACCGTTGGCGCTGGTGCCATTACTAAAATCTTAAAATAAATCAAGGTATCAAAACCAACCCGGGCTATTACTCGGGTTTTCTGATCAACCAGGCTGCCCAAAAACCCTAAGGTTATGGCTCAAGACCGGATCCGCGTACGTTTAAAATCATTTGACCATCGTGTCATTGACGAAGCCGCCAAAAAAATTTTAGAGACGGCCTTGGCTACCGGAGCCACGATTGTTGGTCCGGTGCCCTTGCCCACCCAAAAAAAGCGCTTCATCGTCTTGACCTCGCCTCATGTGGATAAAAACGCCCGGGAGCGCTTTCAACTCTTAACTCATAAGCGGCTCATCGATATCCTCAAACCCACGGGCAAAACCATCGATGCTTTGATGCATCTGGAATTGCCAGCCGGCGTCGGCATCGAAATCAAAATGTAATTAACCGCTTAACTGATTATTAAATAAGTCAGGGAAGTGATCGTGCGTCACTCGACTGAAATTAAACAAACAATGTGGGGTAAATTGACCAAGTGATGGTACCGGTTAGCTTTGTTTTTTAAACAGGCGACCGACCCCGGCCGCTTTTTTATTGGTCTTTACCCGAAAGGTGACTTGTGGCCATAATTTTTGGTTTTAAAAAGACAATGACTCAAACTTGGTCGGAAGCCGGTCGGCGTCAACCGGTGACCGTGATGACCATTCCCCCGCTGACCGTCGTTCAAGTCAAGACTCCGACCGTAGACGGTTACCATGCCCTAAAAGTCGGTTTTAGCTTGGGATCTAAACCCCGTCATTTTCGCGAAATCCGCCTGTCTGATCCCCCCACCGCCAAAGTTCAAGACGTCTTAAATTTGGCTGATTTAGTCAAATTAGGTGATCGCTGCCACGTCACCGCTCTCTCCAAAGGTCATGGGTTTAGTGGTGTGGTCAAGCGCTGGGGATTTAAGGGTGGTCCCAAAACTCATGGTCAGTCGGACCGTCAGCGAGCCCCGGGTTCCATCGGTCAGGGCACCGACCCCGGCCGAGTCCATAAAGGTAAGAAAATGGCCGGTCATTCAGGTCAAACTAACCACCAGGTTAAAAACTTGCAGGTTGTTAAAATTGATCCGGAAAATCAGGAGCTCTGGCTTAATGGGCCGGTGCCGGGAGCTGTCGGTACTCTCTTGAAAGTCACTCTTCCTAATCAAATCTAAAAGCCTATGCCACTCACCATCCCCCAATACGATTATCAAGGTAAACCCCAGGGTACCGTCACCGTGTCGGCCACCTATTTTAAAGCCAAAGCCAATCCTGCCTTGGTCACTCAAGCCTTGCGAATTTATCAATCTAATCAGCGACAAGTGACCAGAAAGGTGAAAACCAGGGGCGAGATTGACCGGACCACTCAAAAAGTCTGGCGCCAAAAAGGCACCGGTCGGGCTCGTCATGGTTCTCGCCGGGCGCCAATCTTTGTCGGTGGTGGGGTCGCCCATGGACCCACCGGTCAGGAAAACTTCCGGCTTGCCCTACCCCAAAAAATGCGCCGGGCCGCCCTCAAAACCGCTTTATCTGATCACTACCGCCGCTCTAGCCTTAAAGCGATCCTGGATTTAACGCCGCTTAAAGGCAAAACTAAACCACTCATCAAGTTGTTTTCTAAAATGGAGCTATATCCCCAATGTCCCAAAGTCTTATTAATTTTAGATTCACCCTATCCTGAGGTCCTGCGGGCTGGCCGCAACCTTGAGTGGCTGTCCGTTAGTCAAGCTAAACGCCTGAATCTGTTTGAAGTTTTAAATCATCAAGTCTTGGTCTTTACTACCAAAGCCCTGGATCAGTTAACTTAATCTAGCCACCGCTATGAAACCGCTCGTCACCGAAAAAACTACCCAGCAGGCTGAACTTAATCAGTACGCCTTTTTGGTGCCCACTCACCTCACCAAATCCCAGTTGAAAACCAGGCTTGAAGCTCTCTATGGCGTCAAGCTGATTAAGCTCCATACTCAGAGACGTCGGCCTCTGTCTCGACGTACCGGCCGGAAGCGCTTACCCACCCCTGTCCCGGCGCTCAAAAAAGTTACCATTACCGTTAAAGCCGGTCAATCATTAACCGTGACTCAATTTAAGGCGGTTTCATGACTCTCATCACTCGCTTACCCACCAGTCCTGGCACTCGACACCGGCAAAACCTCCGCGGTGATTGGGTCACGGCTGCTAAACCGTTTAAACCCTTAACTCTGGCCAAAGCCAAAATTACCGGTCGTAATTACCAGGGAAGAATTACCGTTAGACATCGTGGTGGCGGCGAAAAACGCCGTCTCCGGCTGATCGATTTCAAACGGGATAAACACGACATCCCCGGCCAGATTGTTTCGATTGAATATGACCCCAACCGCACCGCCAATATTGCTTTAGTTGTCTATACCGATGGCGAAAAGCGCTATATCTTAGCTCCTCATGGCCTTAAAGTGGGCATGCGGATTATCGCCGGAGCTAAGGGGGAAATCGAATTAGGTCACGCCTTGCCTCTAAAAAAGATTCCGGTTGGCACCCCCATCCATAACTTAGAATTGCGTCCCGGTAAAGGCGGTCAGCTCTTGCGTAGTGCCGGTTCAGCCGCCTTGATTCAGAGCAAAGAAGGGGCTTTCGCCACGGTCGTCTTGCCTTCCAAAGAGATTCGCCTTATTCCCCTTGACTGTTATGCTACCATTGGTCAAGTTAGTAATCCCGAGTGGAAGACCCTTAGCTTAGGCAAGGCCGGTCGCCAGCGCCATCGGGGCATCAGGCCTCATGTCCGGGGTACCGCCCAGCATCCTGGGAGTCATCCTCATGGTGGTGGTGAAGGCCGCTCTGGCGTTGGATTGGTCCAACCTAAGACTCCCTGGGGTAAGCCAGCCCGTGGTAAGTTGACTCGCCACCGCAAGAAATATTCGCGTTCATTAATTATTAAATCTCGCCGTCAGTCAGGTCGCTGATATCTATGAGTCGCAGTGCAAAAAAAGGGCCATACGTCAATGATAAGCTTTTAAAGAAAGTGATGCGGCAAAAGTCCCAAGGGTTAAAAGAACCCCTTAAAACCTGGGCTCGATCGAGTCAAATCCCGCCCGAGTTTGTCTCCCACACTTTTTTAGTCCACAACGGCAAAAGCTTTAAAGAAGTCTATGTTAATGAAACCATGGTCGGCCACCGCTTGGGTGAGTTTGCCCCCACCCGTTATTTCCATGGCCACGGCCGCATGGTTAAACGGATCTTAACCAAAACCTAAACCAAAAATATGATCACAACCGTTAAGGCTCACCAAAAATTCTTGCGTCAAACCCCGCGAAAACTGCGCCTGGTGGCTCAGAGTTTTAAAAATCTGCCTCTGAACCAGGCTCTCAGTCGTTTAGACTTTATCGATAAACGGGCTGCTCGGTTACTCAAGCCGGTGGTCATCCAAGCTCAAAAAAATGCCATCAATAATGCCCACTTGCAACCAGACTCGCTGACTGTGTCAGCCATTACCGTTGACGCCGGTCCGATTATCAAACGCTGGCAACCGGTGAGTCGGGGGCGGGCTCACTCGATTTTAAAACGTACCTCCCACCTGACTGTCACCGTCACCGGCCTAACTCAAACCGTTAAAACCGCCGCCAAGCCAGCCACAGTTGAGCCAGCCAAAACTAAGAAAGTCAAATAATATGGGTCAAAAAGTTCATCCCTTCGGTTTCCGCCTCGGGCCACTCTACACCTGGAAGTCCCGCTGGTACGCTCCGGCCAAAGATTATCTTGGCGCCACCCTTGAAGATTACCAAGTCCGCCACTTTCTTCATCAACAATTAACCGGTGCCGGTTTGGCTCAGGTGGAAATTGAACGCTCCATCAACACCATGAAATTGATTCTCCACGTTTCCCGCCCGGGAGTAGTGATCGGACGCGGCGGTGCCAATTTGGAGCAATTAAAACTGAATCTCTTAAAACTCTTAAAAATTAACCCTAAAGATGTTAAAACCCGGAAACTGGATATTAAAGTTGAAGAAATTAAAAATCCCGATCTCCAAGCCATCCTGGTGCTCGAACGGCTTAAAGACCAGCTAGAAAAACGCTATCCTCATCGTCGGGCCGTCGCCCAAGCCTTGGATAAAGTCATGGGGGCTGGAGCTCAAGGTATCAAAATCGTCCTCTCGGGTCGGATTGGCGGGGCGGAAATCGGCCGTACCGAAAAGTACAGCCGCGGCTCGATTCCCACCCAAACTCTGCGAGCCGATATTGATTATGCGGAAAAACCGGCTTATACCCGTTCCGGCTATGTCGGGATCAAAGTCTATATCTATCGGGGTGAACGCGCTACCAACTAATTATCAGTTATCCGTAATCTGTCATCTATCTATGTTGCAACCTAAAAAACAAAAATACCGCAAAGCTTTTCGCGGCCGCCGCCGGGGTTTAGCCGCTCGAGCCACCACTTTAAGTTTTGGTGATTTTGGCCTCAAAGCTGCCGCCTCTGCCTGGTTGACTGCCAGACAAATCGAAGCCGCTCGCAAAACCATTACTCATCACACTAAGCGCTTGGGTAAACTGTGGCTCCGCCCTTTTCCGGACAAACCGGTTACTAAAAAGGGTGCCGGTGTTCGGATGGGTTCGGGCAAGGGTGATATTGATCATTACGTGGCCGTCATTAAACCCGGTCACCTGATCTTTGAACTCTCAGGTGTGACTCAAACCATTGCCCGGGAAGCTTTTCGCAAAGCCTCTCATAAACTGCCGATGAAAACCGTTATCGTGACCAAAACTTAAAGTTACCTTATGAAACAAAAGGACAAAACTAAATATCAGCAAAGCCCGCTGCCGGAATTACTTAAAGCTAAGCAACAGCTTCAGCGCCAGCTAATCGAGACTAAAATTAGTCTTGAGGCCGGCAAACTAAAAAATGTGCACCAGGTTCGCACCCTTCGGGCTAATCTCGCCCGGATCTTAACCATTATTCGGGCTAAAACCCTGGTTGTCAGCAAAGGTTAATTTATGAAACTGTTTATTGGTAACGTCATTTCTGTCAAGATGAAGCAAACCGCCGTGGTCAACGTTACTCGTGCTTGGACTCATCCCATCTATCACAAAACCATCAAACGCACCAAAAAATACTTAGTTCATGACCCCCAATCCCTAGCGGTGGTCGGTGATGTTGTCCGTTTTGCTCCCGCCAAACCTTTCTCCAAACGGAAGCATTTCATCTTACGCGAAGTGGTCAGTCATCATCAGTTAACTCAGCCTGTAGAAGCTAACCTCTAACTTTATGGTCCAACTCCGGACGGTAATCACTCCAGCAGACAATTCCGGCGCTAAAAAGCTCCGCATAATCATGATTCACGGCGGTTCTAAACACAAATTCGGCACCGTTGGCGATCTGATCACCGCGTCGGTCATTGAAGCTGATCCCAAAGGTTTGGTTAAAGCGGGGGAAATGGTTAAAGCGGTCATCGTTCGGGTTAAAAAAGAGGTCAGACGTTTGGACGGCAGCTACATTCGTTTTGACGACAACGCCGCCGTTATTATTGACGGCTTGGCTACCAAAAATCCTCGAGGAACTCGGGTCTTTGGGCCGATCGCTCGGGAAGTCAAAGACGCCGGTTTTACCAAAATTGCCTCGCTCGCCCCGGAGGTGCTATGAAACTTAAACTCAACGACCAAGTCATCGTCATTAGTGGCAAAGATAAGGGGAAAAAGGGCAAAATCACTCATGTTTACCCTAAAACCGCCCGGGTTTTAGTTGGAGGCATCAACCAGTACCGGCGGCACTTAAAAAAACGCAGCGATAAAACCCCTGGTGGTATCGTCTCACTGGAACGACCTTTACCGGCGGCCAACGTCATGTTGCTTTGCCCCCATTGTCATAAACCGACTCGGGTCGGTTATGTCATTACCAAGACTGCTGAAAAATATCGTCGCTGTCGGCTGTGCGACCAGCAAATTGATCCAGCCGCTAAAGTTTAATCCTTATGGAACCACTAGCCGTTGAATACCAGCAACGCCTTGTTAAGGAGCTCCAGCAAACCCTGAAGCGCTCCAATCCTTTGTCGCTGCCACGTTTAAGCAAGATTGTCGTCAATGTTGGTGTCGGTAAAAGTGACCATCGCGATCAAGTCGTTAAAAATGTAGCTGATCAGTTACTGGTCATCACCGGCCAGAAACCCAAAGTGACCCGGGCTAAACAATCAATCTCCGGTTTTAACCTTAGGCAGGGTGATCCGGTTGGTGTCGCCGTCACTCTCCGCGGCCGGTGCATGTATCAATTTTTTGAGAAGCTGGTTCGGATCGTCCTCCCCCGAGTCAAAGATTTTCAAGGTGTCTCACCCGAAGCTTTTGATCAATCCGGGACTTACACCTTAGGTTTATCTGAGCAAATTGTTTTCCCTGAGATCGAATATGATAAAATCGATACGGTTCGAGGCCTGGAAATCACCATTGTCACCACTGCCCGCAATCCGGCCGAAGCCAAATTGTTGTTAACTTTATTTGGTATCCCTTTCCGTCGAGAGGAGGCAACTAGTGGCTAAAACCTCGCAAATTGTCAGATCTCAAAGAGTGCCCAAATTTAGTACTCGCCGGGTACATCGTTGCCAACTTTGTGGCCGGTCCCGGGCTTATTTGCGTTATTTCGGACTTTGCCGGATTTGTTTTCGCCGCCTGGCTTTGCGCGGTGAACTCCCCGGCGTCACCAAATCTAACAACTAACTATGACCGACCCCATCGCTGACATGTTAACCCGGATCCGCAACGCCTTACGGTCCCATCAAGCGATCGTCCTCATTCCTCATTCAAAAGTCAAGGAAGCCATTGCCGTGGTCTTAAAACAAGAGCAGTACATCAATGATTACCGCGTGACTACCACTCAACCAAAAGTCATTGAACTCAATTTGCGCTATGTCGCTGGTCAACCGGCGATTTCCCACTTGAAACGCTTAAGTAAACCCGGTCGTCGGCTTTACACTTCCGCCAAGCACTTACCTTCAGTTTTAGGTGGTTACGGCTTGACTATTCTCACTACCAATCAGGGAATCCTAACCACCAAAAAAGCTCGAAAAGCCAACCTTGGCGGCGAAGTCCTCTGCCAAATCTATTAAATCATATGAGCCGTTTAGCCTTAAATCCACTGACCATTCCTTTAGGGGTGACTGTCAGTCTCAAAGAACAAACCGCGACTGTCACCGGTCCTTTGGGGACTTTAACCCAAGCCATCCCCGCGGACATCAAATTGGAATTAACGCCAACTGATCTTAAAGTCAATCAAGTGGCCACCACCTATCAAGCTCAAGCTAATCAGGGCTTGATTTACCGCTTGTTGGAAAATATGATCATCGGGGTTACCACTGGCTTCAGTCGCCATCTGGAATTAGTCGGTACCGGTTATCGGGCTAAGCCACAAGGTGATCAATTGGAAATCAACGCCGGCTATTCCCATCCGGTCAAGTTCCAGCCGCCACCAGGCATTCGTCTCCAGGTTCCCACGGAAACGACTATCGAAGTCCACGGCATTGATAAGCAGCTGGTGGGTCAGGTGGCTGCCAATATCCGAGCCATCCGCCCACCTGAACCCTATAAAGGTAAAGGTATCCGTTATCAAGGCGAGTACGTTCGCCATAAAGCCGGTAAAACCACTAAGGTCGGTGCAGCCGCTTAAAATTTATCTAAATTAAGTCATTTCTATGAAATCTACTTCCACTCAGACCCGTCTGCACCGTCAGCGCCGAACCCGGTTAAAGCTTAAAGACCAAGTTGCCCGACCTCGGCTACACGTTTACCGCTCCAATCGCTACTTATACGCTCAAATTATTGATGATGCTCAAGCCAAGACCATCGTCGCCGCCTCGGAAAAAGAGCTTAAAACACCGGGTAAGACTAAAACGGAACGAGCCCACCAAGTCGGGGCTTTGCTGGCCACCAAAAGCAAAACCAAAAAAATAACTCAGGTTAAATTTGACCGTGGTCGTTATCGTTATCATGGTCGAGTCAAGGCTTTAGCCGAAAGCGCTCGAGCTGGAGGTTTAATTTTTTAAAGTCAAACTGGATCAAACTATGAGACCCACCTACCACCATGCTTCTGCCTCGGAATTTGAAGAAAAAATTATTCAAGTCAACCGAGTCAGCAAAAAAACTAAAGGCGGTAACCAAATTGGTTTTTCCGTCCTGGTGGTCGTTGGTGATCGTCAGGGTAAAGTCGGTGTGGCTCTGGGTAAAGGACCGGATGTCATGTCTTCGATTAAGAAAGGGGTCCGCAAGGCAAAAAAAAGACTTATCACCGTGCCCTTGCGCCGGGGGACCATCCCGTTTGCCTTGGTCACCAAGTATGGTGCCGCTAAAATCCTGCTTAAACCGGCTCCGGTTGGTTCAGGCATCATTGCCGGTGGCGCGGTTCGCTCCGTTATCGAAGTCGCCGGTATCCAAAATATCGTCGGTAAAGTCCTCGGTTCCAATAATCAAGCCAACAACGCCTATGCTACTTTTAAAGCCTTAGCCCAAATCCAGCGCCTGGTCAAGTTACGTCAAGTACCCATGACTTAAATTATGCTCAAACTCCACCAATTACCCAAGAGTACCAGCCCTTCCCATAAACGACGCGGTCAAGGCTACGGCTCCGGTAAGGGTGGTCATACTTCTGGCCGAGGCCAGAAAGGCCAACTCAGCCGAAGCCGCCTTCCGCTCTGGTTTGAAGGTGGTCAGTTGCCGCAAATTCGCCGCTTTCCTTTTATTCGGGGTAAAAGTCGTTTTGATCGCCTGCGGCCCCGACCCATCATACTCAACTTGACCGACCTAAACCGCTTTCCCTCAGGCACTGTCGTCACCCCGAAAACTTTATTGGCTGCCCGTTTGGTCAGTCAGACCGAATTAGCTTCCCATCCCATTAAAATTTTAGGTCAAGGTACTTTAAAATCGGCCTTGACCGTGTCACTCCCGACTTCTAAAGCCGCTCAAACCAAGATTGAAGCCGCTGGTGGGAAAGTCAGTCTGTGAGTCAGCTGGTCAATACCTTAAGTCATGTTTTTGCTATTGTCGAATTGCGTCGTAAAATTTTCTTTACCCTGGCCATCTTTGCTGCCTATCGGCTTTTTGCCCATATTCCCTTAGCCGGGGTAAACACCGGCCAACTTAAGGACCTCTTTGCTCAGAACCAATTTCTGTCATTGCTGGATATTTTTTCCGGCGGCACCCTGGCTAACTTCTCCATCATGGCTTTGGGTCTAGCCCCCTACATTAACGCCTCGATCATTCTCCAACTCCTAACTTTAGTTATTCCCAAATTGGAAGCTTTGAGTAAGGAAGGTGAAGCCGGCCGGGAACAAATCAATCAATATACTCGCCTCCTCACTCTCCCCTTAGCCGTGGTTCAGGCCATTGGTGTGCTGTTTCTTTTAAACAGTCAAAGCTTACTCATCCGTTTTCAGTTACCCACTCTCATTGTCAGTGTCGTCATTCTGGTGACCGGTACTGTCATTGCCATGTGGCTGGGTGAGCTGATCACTCTTTACGGTATCGGCAACGGCATCTCCATGCTCATTTTAGCCGGCATTGTCGCTCGTTTGCCCGTTTCCTTTGCCCAAACTTTATTTACTTCCCAGGCCGAAACTATCTTTAACTTGATCATGATTATCGGCATCGCCGTTTTGGTCATTGCCGGCATCGTGGTTATGGATGTGGCTGTTCGTAAAGTCCCCATTCACTACGCCCGACGGGTGCGTGGCAGTCGGCTTTTGGGTGGCCAAAGTACCTTTTTACCCTTAAGACTTAATCAGGCCGGGGTGATTCCCATTATCTTTGCCGTTTCCCTGGTCTTAGTCCCCTCGATTGTCGGCCGGGTTTTAACCAACCTCCCCAATCCCACCTTAGCTTCACTGGGAGCTAGTCTGGTCGCCGCCTTTTCTCCCCAAAGCGTCGTCTATAACCTGATTTACTTCGGCTTAGTCGTCTGTTTCACTTATTTTTATACGGCGGTGGTTTTTGATCCACAAAAAATAGCCGATGAAATCAAGAAAAACGGCGGCTTTATTCCCGGAATTCGCCCGGGTAAAGCCACGGCCGACCACCTTTCTTACATCATTACTCGGATTACCCTCTTGGGAGCCCTATTTTTAGGGGTGATTGCCATTATGCCCTCGATTGTCCAAGGCATTACCGGGGTGACCGCCCTGACTATCGGCGGCACTGGTATTTTAATCGTCGTTTCCGTTATTTTAGAAACCTCAAAGCAGGTCGAAGCCATGCTCGTCATGCGCAATTATGATAGCTTTTTGGATTAATGCCCATTAAGGGGGATCATGAAAATCATACTCATTGGTATTCAAGGCGCTGGTAAATCGACTCAAGGCAATCTGCTCTCCCGCAAGTTAAAAATTCCCTACCTTTCTTCCGGTCATATTTTCCGGGAAATGGCCAAGGAGAAAACACCCTGGGGTCGTTATGTTAAAGAGACCATTAACGCCGGCGTCCTCATTCCTGATGCCAAAACGGTTAAAATTATCGAAGCCTATCTTCAGCGCCTCGAATATGCCAACGGCTATATTTTGGATGGTTTTCCGCGGACTGTACCTCAGGCTAAAGCTTTTAGTAACGGCGTCGACTGCGTTATCTATCTGACTGTCTCCGATAAAGAAGCCCTCTGGCGTCTTTTTGGTCGTTTAAGTCAGGAAAATGGTGTCCGGGAAGATAATACTTTAGACGCGATCTACAAACGGATTCAATCTTTTCATGAGCATACCAAGTTGGTCATCAGTCATTACAAACGCCGGCGTCTTTTAGAAGCAGTTGATGGCGAACGTCCGATTAAAGTCATCTATCAGGATATTCTGCGTCGTTTGCCTAAATATTCTTCCCGACCTTGATGGTTATGTCCACGGCTTCCGCTTACCTTGACACTTTTCGCCAAAACGGTCATAGAATTGCTACCATTAGGCGCACTTTAGTTAACTACACCCAAACTCAAAAGCAACTGGCTGCTATCGAAGCTTTAGCTAATCGCTTGATCCAAAAGGCCGGCGGTGAACCGGCCTTTAAAAAAGTCCCGGGTTATCGTTATGCCACTTGCATCTCGATCAATGACGCCATTGTCCATAGTCCCCCCTTGGGCCAACTCCACTCGGGTGATTTAGTCACTCTCGATACCGGCATGAGTTACCACGGTACCACCTCCGATACCGCCGTGTCCTTTGTCATTGGCCCACCCACCCCTTTTCAGAGTCACTTTCTTAATGTTGGCCGCCGCACCCTGAAAAAGGCTATTGCCGCCGCCACCGTCGGCCATAAAGTCTACCACCTGGCCAAAACCATTCAAACCCACATTGAAGCCGCAGGTTTTAACGTCACCCGCAATTTAACCGGTCATGGTCTCGGTCAGACTATGCACGAACCACCCCCCATCCCCTGTTTTATCTCCAAAGACCCGCAATTAAACCAACCCTTGACTGCCGGTATGGTCTTGGCCATTGAAGTCATGTACATGGCCGGTAATTGGCCGCTTAAAACCGATCCTGATGGCTGGACCATGCGGACGGTTGATGGTTCTCTGTCCGCCGTCTTTGAAGAGGATATTTTAATTACACCCCGTGGACCAGAGGTCCTGACCAACTGACCCAAAAGTGACCTCCTCTTGTCCCAGGCTGATTCTTTTGTTAAAATAGCCCCGGCTTCACCTGTTTATGTCAGGTGTAGTTTTTTTGTTGACCAAAGCAAAAATGCGGAGGGTATGCCCCAAGCCAAACAAATTCTAGAGCTGGAAGGTATCATCACTGAAGCCTTACCTAACACCATGTTCCGCGTCCAAGTGGCGCCGTCGGCTCCGGAAGAATATCAGGGTCGTACCATCCTTTGCACCTTAAGCGGGAAAATGCGTCTCTACCGGATTCGGGTTATGCCCGGTGATGAAGTTCGTCTGGAAATGACTCCTTACGACAAAGATCGGGGCCGGATTACTTATCGCAAGCGGGAACCAGCGGCCGACCATCCTCGGGTTGCCTCATAAATTCTGTTTGGAGGCTACCGTTAATCCCCTTTTCCGTCACAGTCATCTTATGAAAGTCAAAGCCAGTATTAAGCCACGATGTAAACAATGTAAAATTGTTAGGCGTCACGGGAAAATTTACATTACCTGTGTTAATCCCCGCCACAAACAACGCCAGGGCTAAAGAAAAATAGTTATGCCACGTCTAGCTGGAGTCGATCTACCCGAAAATAAGCGCGCCGAGGTCGCCCTAACCTATATCTATGGCATCGGTCAGGCTAACGTTAAAGTCGTTTTAGCCAAAGCTGACGTTAATCCTGATAAACGTGCCCGTGATTTTACCGCTCAAGATATCAATCGGCTCCAAAAAATTCTCGAAAGCTATAACCTTGAGGGTAATTTACGCAAACAAGTTCATGAAAACATTCAACGTTTACGGCGCATCGGTGCTTATCGTGGCCTGCGCCATGCTGCCGGTCTACCGGTTAGAGGCCAGCGGACTCGGGTCAACGCCCGGACCAAACGTGGTCGGCGCATGACCGTCGGGGCCTTGAAGAAAGAAGCCATGACCAAAGTCGAAACCGCTAAATAACTTATGCCAGTCGGTCTTAAACGTCCAGCCGCTGCCCGAGCCGTCACCAAAGGGGCGATGTATGTCGCCGCCAGCTTTAATAACACTTTGGTCACCATTACCGATGAGCAGGGTCAAACCTTGTGCTGGAGTTCGACTGGGAAAATGGGTTTTTCCGGTAGCCGCAAATCAACCCCCTTTGCTGCCACCGTCGCCATCGAAAAAGTCTTAGAAGAGGCTAAATCCTGGGGTTTAAGGGAACTCAAAGTTTATCTTAAAGGACCGGGTGCCGGCCGGGATGCGGCTCTCAGGGTCTTAAAAAACCAACCCTTTAAAATTAGCTTACTGGCGGATGTCACTCCCATCGCTCATAACGGCACTCGCCCCCGAAAAAAGAAACACAACCGCTAATATGTCTCGCTACCTTGGTCCTAAAAACAAACTGGCTCGCCGCGCCAATCTGGATTTAAGCTTGAAGACTAATCCAGCTAAATTAGCCCGCCGGCTGAATATTCCCCCCGGCCAGCATGGCCGTAAAGGCACCAAAAAACTGTCCGATTACGGCTTACAGTTGCGGGAGAAGCAGAAAGTCAAATGGGTCTATGGGGTGCTTGAAGCTCAGTTTAGACGCTATTACCTTAAAGCCACTAAAAATCCGGCGGCCACCGGTGAAGAATTGCTTCGGCTTTTGGAACGACGCCTCGATAATGTCGTTTACCGCTTGGGTTTAGCCCCGACCCGTCCCTCAGCCCGACAATTAATTGTTCACGGCCATGTAAAGGTTAACCGTCGTCCCGTCGACCGCCCCTCTTACCAAGTCAAAGTCGGTGACACTGTCACTTTGTCTCCCCGGGCTTTAAAAATCCCGACCATAAAAACCCTGTTGGATCAGAAAAATATCTTAGTTCCATCTTGGCTTAAACGCCAGGCTGTCGTTGGCAAAATGGTCTCCCTGCCACAGAAAAATGACTGGCAGCTGGATGTCAATGAAAATTTAATCGTTGAGTCTTATTCACGCTAAGCTTGATTAATCATCAATCATTAACCATTAACCATAAGGATATTTATGCTTCAACCCACTTTTTCGGTCCAAATTGCTGAAGAAAGCCAAGGTTACGCTAAATTTATTATCGAACCCTTGGAGAAAGGTTACGGCCAAACCCTAGCCGTTGGCTTACGTCGTGTCTTATTAACCTCGATGGAGGGGGCCGCCATTTCTTCGGTGCGTCTGGAAGGCGTGCCGCATCAATTTACTACCTTAGCCGGGATGAAAGAAGACGTGGTCGACTTAATTTTAAATCTAAAGCAATTAAACGTCGCCCTGACTGGTGACACCGATTCAGTCACCCTTAAACTGGATGTTAAAGGTCCGCGCTCGGTCACCGGCGCCGATTTACCGTTGCCGTCAACCGTTGTTTTGGCCAATCCTGATCAACCGCTTTGTGTTCTAGCCGATAGCAAAGCCAAACTGGTGGCTGAAATTACCATCAGTAAAGGCCGAGGTTACTCTCTGGCTTCGGATCGGCCGACCGGTAGTCTGGGCGAAATTCCGGTTGATGCCGCCTACTCACCCGTTCGTAAAGTGGCTTATAAAATCGAGGCGACTCGGGTTGGTCGCCGGACCGATTTCGACCGCTTGATTTTAGAATTATGGTCTAACGGCACTATTGCCTCCCGTGAAGTTCTAGATCGAGCCGCCAAAATCTTAGTCGCCCATTTTCAGCAGATCTACGAACCGGTGATCGTCGAGACTCCTAAGGAAATGACTTTTGCCGACCGCTATGAAGACGAAGTCTATAAATTGACCGTTGAAGAATTGGACTTGCCGACCAGAATCGCTAACGCTTTGCGCAAAGGTGGCTACAAAACGGTTAAAGACCTGGTCAATGCCAAAAAATCAGATATTGCCAAAGTTAAGAATTTAGGCGAAAAGTCAGTCGATGTCGTCGCTGGTGCGTTATCTCAGAAAGATCTGACATTAGCCGATGCTGCCGTCGACTCTTCACCTGAAGCTAAATCCCTATGAGACACCGTCTTCAAGGTCATAAATTAAATCGTAATTCAGCCCAGCGGCGGGCTTTGTTTAAGAATTTAGCCCGCTCGCTCATCGAACATCAACGACTGACTACTACTTTAGCCAAAGCCAAAGCCGTCCAAGGTAAATTTGACCGGTTGATGGTTCAAGCCAAATCCGGTACCCTCAAAGACCGCCGCCTCATTGAAGCCGTCATCAATGACCGGCGTTTGGTTAACCGCTTGGTCATGGACTTGGCTCCCTTAAGTCGCCAGCGGGCCAGCGGTTTTACCCGGATTATCCGCTTAAACCGAAATCGGGGTGACGCTGCCCTTAAAGTCCGCTGGGAATTGGTTGATCTGCCTCAAGCGGAACCCGAACCAACCAAAGCCAAAGCTAAAACCAGAAGTAAACTCAAAATTAAACCGATGCCGCCACCCACTACCAAAGAATCGCTTAAACCGAAGGCTCCGTCTCCGGTTCCAACTTCGGCCGGACCAGTCACTTTAAGGAAAACACCATGACCACCACCACCACCAAACTCAGCCAGATTCACCGCTCTTGGTATTTCCTTGATCTAAACGGGCAAACTTTAGGTCGAGCCTCCACTCAGATTGCCGCCTGGCTCATCGGTAAACACCGGCCTTATTATACGCCCAACCTAGATTGTGGCGATTATGTAGTGGCCATCAATGCTAGTCAGGTTAAAGTTACCGGTCAGAAACCAACCACTAAACTCTATCGGCATCATACCGGTTTTCCTGGTGGTTTTCGCGAATTAACTTATAGCCAAGTGGCCGCCAAAGATCCCCGGGAGATTATTATTAAAGCCGTTACCGGTATGCTCCCCAAAAATAAACTCCGCTCGCGCCGTTTAAAGCGGTTGAAAGTGTTTGTCTCAACTGAGCATCCTTACACCGCCCAATTAAACCAGGAGTCTTATGGCTCAACCAACTAAAACCGCCACCGCCAAAGCCAAATACGTCTACGCCATCGGTCGGCGCAAAACCGCTACCGCCCGAGTTCGTCTCTTCCTTAAAGCTGGGGATTGGTTGGTCAATGATCAAGCTATCGCTCAATATTTTCCGGGTGAAGTCGCCCGTCATTATTACTCCCAACCCTTAAAGCTCCTGGGTAAAAGCGAAACCTTCAGTTTTACGTCCAGAATCGTTGGTTCCGGTAAAACCGCTCAACTTCAGGCCATGGTTCATGGCTTGTCTCGGGCTTTAATTAAAGTCGATCCCGCCTTCAAATCACCGCTTAAACAGGCCGGTTTTATCACCCGTGATTCCCGGATGAAACAATCACGTCAAATCGGCACCGGCGGCAAAGCTAGACGCAAAAAACAAAGTCCCAAGCGCTAAACTAAGGTTATGCGGCGCTTTTTGGTTATCAGTTTTTTCACCTGCCTTTTGATTGGTTTATGGTCGGTTGGCTTACGTCAAGGCTATTTAAACCATTTTTCTCTACCAGATCCGATTTTAAGTTTTTTTCGTCATTTTGGTTTGACTGGTCCACCCTCACCCGCCGCCGCCCCACCGGTCCAAACTTCTCCCCAGGAAATCTTTACCAAGATTAATCTCTATCGCCAAAATCAAGCTTTGGCAGTCCTTTCGGCTGATCCCGCTCTTTGCTCGGCTTTAAATTTAACTGCTGATCAACCCCTGACCGACGCCGTCCTGGCCATTTGCCCCCAGTGTACGCGGGCGGCTTTGGTCACCGCTTCGGCCTATGTCAGCCCCAACGAACTCTTAACTGCCCTGATTTTTGAAGACGCCACGCATAACCATCTCTTAAGTCCCACCGCTCGTTATTTATGCCCGACGACCGCTCAGGGTAAATTAGCCTTACTTTTTGTCGAGCAAGCCACCCGCGAAGCTCTGGCTCAACCCTCGCCAACTTCGGTTCCGGTTAAACCGGTGGTAGTCGTTTCTCAACCCCCCAAAAACTTTACCGAAGCCGAATTATGGCAAGCCCTGGTTAATTATCGTCAAGCTCATCAACGCTCCAGTTTGATTCATGAAGAATCCATCTGCCAATATGCCCGCAAGCGCGTTCAAGACCAAATCAACCTCATGGCCCAAACCGACGCCTCCGCTTATCCCAATTCTGATAAATATCCCCTCGATGATCATCAGGGTTTCAATCAAGACGCTGATTCCGGCTTAGCCTTTGACCTGGCCGGAAAAAACCACTTAGCCGAAAATTTAGCTTATTGGCCTGATGCCCAGTATGCCCATCAAATTATTGAATGGGGTTGGGATACTTCGACTGAAGGCCATCGGGAAGCTCAGTTATCCAACGACTGGACTCATGCCTGCCTGGCCGGTAGCGACGGTTTTTACGTCGCCATCTTCGGCTATTAGCTTTTCAGTAAGCTCAGCTGTCGCTTTCTTAAAAAAGTTCGTTGCTGTTGGTAACTGGGATCGAATTGCTCCACTAACTGCCAAAACTTCAAGGAATGATCATGGTGTTGGATGTGGGCCAGCTCGTGAATTACCACGTAATCGATTACCGCCGGCTTAAAGTGAATCAAGCGCCAGTTAAAGCTTAAATGGTTTTTGTGGCTGCAGCTACCCCAGCGGCTTTTTTGTTGTCTAAAGCGTAGCGGACCTGGCGTAACCTGCATCAGTCTCGCCCAACTGGCCGACCGCTCCCTGATTTCCCGTTCTCCCTCCCGTTTTAACCAGGTCACCAACATCTTTTTGGCATCTTTTCCCAACCCTGTCACCGGTGATACCGTAATTTCCTTTGGCTTAACCATGATTCTTGATTCTTGATTCATGATTCTAATTTTATATAGCCTTCCCAAATAACTTACCACCTTCTGTTCCCAATCAAATACCGGCTGGACTTCTCGATGTAATCTGACTCTGGCTTGCTGTCGCTTAACCCAAGTCTCATTGGTTTTGACGAAGCGCTCAATCAGTAGTTTTGGCACATAAGCCGGAGCGGTAACGCCTACCTGCCCGTCGGCCTCCACCCGGATCTTAATTGAACCGCTCCGTCTTAAGCGTTTTAATTGATACTCCATTGCCCTCCTGGTTTTTGTAGTATAAACTACCCTTATGGCTGTCTTTACCACTAATATTGAAACTGCCACTTTGAAGAATTCCCATTTTCGCCAGGTTTTATTTACTGGCCAACATCAGCAGCTGGTGGTCATGAGCTTAAAGCCCCAAGAAGAAATTGGGGCTGAGGTCCATGATGAGGTTGATCAGTTTTTCCGTTTAGAAGCCGGTGAGGCTAAATTTATCGTTGATGATCAAACTTTTACTCTTAAAGCCGATGACGTCATAATTATCCCGGCTGGTTCCCAGCATAACGTCATCAACCCTTCTGCTTCTGAAGCTCTCAAACTCTACACTATCTACGCTCCCCCCAACCATCCGCCCGGGACGGTTCACCCCACCAAAGCCGAGGCTGACGCCGCCGAAGCCACCGCCCACCACTCTTAATCTGCCTGTTACAATAGCCCCATGCTCGCTCAGCCGGTCTTCCAAGTTTCCGAGTGTATTGAAGCTTTAAATCAACATTTGTCCCTCGTCGGTGAGATTGTGGTTGAGGGTGAGCTAGGCCGCCTGGACGTTAAGAACGGCCGGTTGTTGTTTGGCACGCTCAAAGATGCCGTTTCCAGCTTAGATTTTTTCTCCATGTCTCACCTTGTCAAAAATTTCCGCCAGTTCGAACCAGGCATGTTGGTTCAAGCTTACGGCTCGCCCGGCTTGTATAAAACCTCGGGCAAATTCCGCCTCTTGGTCAACCAGTTGGTGCCGGTGGGTGAGGGTGCCCTGCAGATCGCCTATGATAAACTCAAAGCCCAGTTGCAACGGGAGGGATTGTTTGCTCCCGAACGGAAGCGGCCTCTGCCTCCCTGGCCTCAAACTATTGGCTTAATCACCGCCGTTGGCTCGTCCGCCCAAGCCGATCTACTCAAAATTATTACCGCTCGTCGGGGAGGGTTAACTATTTATACTTTACCGGTCAACGTTCAAGGTCGGGAAGCCATCCCCAGTATTTTAAAAGCCTTTGCTTACCTCAACTATCATCCATCAGCCATCGATCTGGTCATTATAGCCCGGGGTGGCGGCTCGCTGGAGGACCTGGCTGCCTTTAACTCCGAAGCCGTCTGCCGGGCTGTTTTTGGCTGTCCGGTCCCGGTGATGGCGGCGATTGGTCATGAAGACAATTGGTCTCTCTGCGATTATGTCGCCGACCTCAGAGCCAGTACCCCCAGCCACGCTGCCGAATTGGCCGTTCGCGATCGACTCGAAGTTTTAAGAGAAATTATCACTTCCCACCAGTGGCTCCATCAGCGCCTGATCCGTGATTTAAAAACCAAAGAAACGACAGTAAACCAAGCTACCCTGGCCATTCGCCGCCGCCTTCACCGTCTGACCGCCACCGTTAACCAAACCCTCGGCAAAATCCCGGTTATGGCTGTCTCGCTTCAATCACTCCTCCATCAATATCGTCAAACCTTGGATCACTCCCTGCCTCAATTTTACAGTCGGCTTAAGCGTGATCAGGCTTTAAAGCAGCAAGACTTAATTCATCTAGAACGTCTTTTGACCTCATTGGATTACCGGGTCGTCTTACGCCGCGGCTATTCGATTACTCGCTTAAAAACCGGCCGCATCCTCAAACGGGCTGATCAAGTCAAACCTGGCGCTGCTCTTCAGACTCAGCTGTCACACGGGGCTATCAATTCGATTGTTAATTAATTTTAAAAAGGAGCCTCTATGTCCAATGAACCAGCCTTAACTTTTGCCAAAGCCTATGCTGAACTCCAAACGATCACCCAGGAATTTGAGGCCGGAGAACTGGATTTGGAAAAAAGTATTCCCCGCTTCAAACGGGCCACCGAGCTGGTCAACTTCCTTAAAAAAGAACTGGTTAAGATGGAATCCCAAATCGAAGAAATCAATTTAGATAATCAGGAAGGATTATCCTAAACTTTCAATCTCCGCCTCTCTTTGATTTTACCCCCCACCCAGACTATACTACCCCCGCCAAGTAATAAGATATTGACGATAATAAACAGTCCGCTAAATCCTCCCGGCAAGCCAATGCCACTTCCGTCACCATCCAAGGCCATGGCTATACCCATCCCTCCGCCCCCGCCTCCAAATCCTGCCGGAGCCCCATAATATTCCATAGTAAATTTGTTGGAATTTAGTATGTCCGCTCCCAGCATTGGTGAAAAAATGCCTGTAATCGGCATTCCTCTCGGTCGGGGCACGCTAATCACCCCGCCCCCCTGGTTCTGGGTAAACTGCTGCTCGTCAAACCGGTCATAATCTTGCGACAAATTATCCAAATTCTGTTGCTGCTGGGCATTAACCAAAGCAATTAATGATGAATACGGGGTAATAAAATGGGTTTCTACCGCTAAATTGTGGTAAGCATCCAATAACGACAAGTTCTGCATCACTGGTTGGGCGTAAGTTTTTAAGCTCTGCTGTATCCACACTTGGGTCGTCACTTGTGAAGCTGCGGTCGAGGCGGTCTTAATTTCCCCTAAGGCCGTCATCAGACCGGTAATCTGGCTCAGATTATATTGTTGGTTATTATCAAGTTTTGTCCACCAGTACATCCCCGGCATTCCGGCTTCATTTACCAATTTAGCTTGATAGGCATAACGTAAGGCCTCGGTAATGCTGGCGAAAATATAGCTGCCGCTTTGAATCATGGTCGTAATTCTTTCTGGATCCAAACTTACTCCTCCCCGGCTGGGTACCAGGTAAATTGGGGTATTCTTGGGGATAGACCATGACTGCCATTCCGTTGCAGAAAATTGCTTACCGGTTAAAATAATGTAGGCGTCGTAATTACCCTGGTTGACAATCTTGTTTAACCCATCTAAAGAGTGTTTGCCAAAATTAACTTGGTTATTAACCAAAGTGTCTTTCCATTGAGCGTAAGCTACTGCCTCGCCGGTTAAATCATTAAAAGGCATGATTTCCACCTGATAATTTTCGGATAAATCCGAGAGGGAGGCTAATTCCTTAATGGCCTTTTCATGACCCGCCCCGGCCGAAGTATCAATCAAGACCGCAATTTTTATTGGGCTAGACCCTTTTGGCAGTCCCGGTTGGCATGAAGCCTGTCCGTCAAAATTTGACAGGGTGGCTGTACTCACTCCCAAATCAACTTGGTCGGTATCTTTCCACTTGATTTGACACAAGCTTTCTTTAATCGCTGGTGATGGGGGGATATAGTTTTGCTGGCTATCGAAACTGACCCACTCGCCATCCACCTGAGCCGAAAGCTTTACCGTCTTATCGGTCATTAAATTTTGCGCTCTGATGACTTGCGGCAAGTAAAACCCGTCGGGCGTCAATGGTGTCAGGTAGATAATTTCGATCTTTTGGGGCTTACCCCGTGGCATCGTGGTGTTATTTGTTCCTGGGATGGGAAATACCCTCAAACGGTATAGACTTGATCCGATTTGTTCCAACAGGGCTGGATCGCGCCTTTGGACTAGTTCCTGCTGGTAAGTCTGTTGGGCTGCCCCCCGGGGCGCTATCTGGCCTTCGTATTCCAGGTTAGGTCCCAATTTCAAACCGGTCACCACCGCCTCAGGCGGTAATGTAAATTCATAAATCACTTCCTGGTCACTCCACTCATTTGTCGTATAAGTTTCCCCGTAAATCACTTGCCCTAATGGCCCTTGCCCTAAGGAGTCAACTTTTATATCCCGGCTAACTAATTTAACATTTTTATTTTGCGGAAACTCACTTTGCGGTGTTCCCCATACCCCATGGCCATATAGATAAGTGTAGGCTTCATCTAGTTCGTCCCAAGGCACCTTTTCTTGGTAAACAAAGGGGTAAGCTACTGCCAGAAACACTGTTTGGATCGCATCCGCTAAGGGTTCCGGAAAACCTAAAACCTCATGGTACCCCTCACTGATAAAATCATTCCCAGCTGTCAGTAAATAATTCTCCCGTCTTTCATAAATTTGTTTTATATCAGCCGTTACTTCACTTTTTCTGGGAACAAGCTCCTGGGCAATTTTTAGCTTCTCACTATAATTATTAGCCTTTAATAAGGTTCCCAGCTGCTTAGCTGATTTGGGGTAACCGCCGGGGACTGATAAAACCACTACTACTGCCAGCCACACCACAGCCCCAACCGTTACCCACTTTGAGAATTTGTTTCCTTCTGAAGCTGCCAAAACTTCAAAATCTTTCCGCCACTTTTTCAATAACACGTAAGTCAATAGATATGGCAGCCATATGGCCGCCTCAACGAGAAGGAACCCTAACAAGCGGAAGCCAAAACTAACCAAATTGCCTAGAATATCCACCGGCATCGAGATCAAATCCCCGTATCTGCCGTAGGGGTTTATGAGGTTAGCAAAAAAATCTTCAAAAAAAGCTTGGGCAGCCGTCCCTGTTAACGGGCCGACCACAAAAGTCCACAAAATCAGGCCGTATATCAGGGTGAGCGTTATCCAAATAGCCAGCCAAATAACCGCCTGCTGTTTATTATAGGGTAAATTTACTAAGCCTTGCTGGTTAAAATAAATAAAAACCGGGGAGATTAACAGAATCAACAAGAAGAAATTAATCAGGGGGATAGATGATGCTGCCACCAACAGGCTGACTCCCGCTAAAAATAGTGTTGGGATTTCGACTCTAAAAAACAGTTTCGACAGCTGCTGGCCTTCTTTGCCGATGTGTTTATAAAGCACATAACCGGTTGCCGCCAACGGTGTCGCCAATAAAATCAGCCCGTAGCTAATTTGGAAAATACTCCAGTTTTTCCCTATGGTGACTAGATCGACTAAAGCCCCGCCAAATAATAGCCCAACTGCCAACAAGCCAAAATAAACTAAGTAAAAAAGGTGGTATCCCCAAAATAAAAAGATCATGCCCCAGGCATTCCCACCGCTTGCCTTGGGGTGAGTTTCGGCTTCGAGTTTAGTTTCACCTGCATGTGTTTCAGGTGTCAGGCTCTCAATCACTACTCGCCTAGCACTTTGCTCTACTTCGGCTCTAAAAGCAGCCGGCGTGATATCTTCATCACCAGCTAATAACCTGATCTTACCCGATTCAATATCCACGATGACTTCGGTAGTGATGGGTGCTTTAGGGTATTTTTGGGTGTAAGCTGCTAAAACCGCCTGTTTAATTTTTATGACTAAATCAGTCTGGGTAGCCCCCTGAGATACCGCTAACTTAAACAACGACCCCAACTCGCTCGTCATACATCTCACTTCTATTAATCAAGTTTACTTTAAACTTGATTCTGAAGTAAAGTACTCAGCTTTAAATTCCGACTAAAGTTAATTCCCTTTCAGCTCGAGTAACTCCGGTGTATAACCACCGAGACCAGTCTTCGTCGCTCATGTGTTGATTTCTTTCTTCAAAGAGTAAGACTTTTGGGGCTTGCGAACCTTGAGCTTTATGGACGGTTAAAGCGTAACCTAGGTCCCATAAATCCCCCAGAGCTTTATATTTTAAGCCGTCAAACTCGGCTAAAGTGGTTAACTGATTAAACTGGTGGGCACTGATTTTGCCGGCATAAATTAAGCCGTCGTCTAAAGTGATTTCCACCTCGTACCAATGCAGCTTCTCCTCATCAAATATGGGTATGGTTTTATGCAATTGTCCGGTCATGCCGTTATAAATGCCCTTTTGCCAGTTGTTTTTAAGGCAAATCAGTCTCTCACCCACTCGCGGGGTTTCACCGTCAAAGGTCAGGTACCCGCGGATGGCTTGGTTAAGCTTCACCCGGGTATGATTGAAACCGGTTAAAATTAACCAATCTTGATTATATTGCCTTAAAATTTCTTCCACCTCTTGTCCGGTAACGCTGTCATATCTATTTAATTTCCTCACCGTCTGGCTATAATTTGCGATCGGGATTTGACCCGTTTCCCTGGCCATAATGGATAAGCGAATGATCGGATTGCTTTGGGCTTGCCGGTGAATCGTCTCTAACTTCAACCGTGGCTTGGCCATCAGATTATAGCGCCCGTTGACCGGCGGCAATTGGCCATGGTCGCCGACGGCAATAATCGGCCGCTTAAAGCTTAATAAATCCTGCCATATCAACTCATCTACCATACTGGCTTCGTCTGCCAAAATTACCTCAGCTTGGATATCTTTTTTAAGCCGCCAACCGGTAATTTGACCTTGGTCGTTGGTCACCGGCGCATAAATTAACGAGTGGATGGTGGAAATACTATCCTTGGCGTAGTCAACTCGCTGCCGCTTTAAGGTCGCCGCTAACACCCGACTGGCCTTGCCGGTATAGGCGCAGAAGGCTACCCTGGCGTTTGGCTCCAGGTGATGCAGTAGTTTTCGCCATAAGGCCACCGTCGTCGTTTTACCGGTCCCGGCATACCCACCCAGAGTGATGGCCGGACTATCTGGTCGACTAAGCCAGGTTATCAACTGACTTAAAACTGCCTTTTGCTCGCGGCTGGCTGCTACCATGGGCTGATTGTAACGTATACTGGATTTATGCGCCTGCGCTCTCGAAGTTATCCCTCACCCGCCTTGACCCCGGCTCTCGGACAGCCCTGGCTTAAACGGCTCTGTCTCTACTCCATTATTCTGATGTTCGTCGGCTTGGGTGACGCCATCATGACTTATTTTTCCCCGGTCTATATTAATCGGCACCTCAATAATGAAATGATCATGGGTTTGATCATTGCCACCTCTTCGATGGTCGGCCTCGCCTGCGACATTCTCTTTGGGGAATTCTTTAGCGGTAAACCTCATTCCTTTTTTCTCCTCCGCTCCATTGCCGTCGCCGGTCTGTTCTCCCTCTCTTTTATCTTTTTTCCACCCTTGGTGGCCTTGCTGATTCTGAGCATGGCCTTGTGGGGGATTTATTATGAATTAATTCTTTTTTCCGATTTTCATTTTATTAACCACGCCCTCGACCACCCCCACCACTCCCTGGGTTGGAGTATCATTAAAATGTTTACCGGTTTGGCTTATCTCATTGGTCCTTTAATTGCCGGTTTTCTGTTAACCTTTAATGAAACTTTTCCCCCCTTGGGGGCTTTGGTCATGTTTCTGGTTGCCTTCAGTCTGTTTCTCATTTTTCGTCCCCGGCTCGATAAACGCTCTCCGGCTGATATTCACCAAACCGCCCCCAAACGTAATTTACTCCATGAATTTAAAGTCTGGCGTCTCCTCTTACCCAAACTCTGGCCGGTCATGCTCTTTATCCTTATCTTAACCATGATGGATGCCGCCTTTTGGACCGTCGGCTCAGTTTTGGCCGACACTATGAATCATGGTGGCTTCCTCGTCGTTGCCTATATGTTACCGTCGCTGTTTGCCGGTTATCTGGCTGCCCGCTTTTCCCCCCGTTATGGTAAAAAACGGACCGCTTTTGTCACCGGTTTGATTTGCGGCTGCCTCTTTGCCCTTTCTGGCTTAACCGCCGCTTCTCCTCTTTTCGTGATTCTCATTTTCGTCGCCTCCATTTTTCAAGGTATGGCCATGCCCGAAATTTTTGGAGCCATCGAGGATTATTTGGAACGCATGGGTCACTCCGCCAATACCCTCGTTGGTTTAGAAAATTCGACTACCAGCCTCGCTTTTATTATTGGCCCGATTTTCGCCGGCTTAATCGCTTCTGTTCTCTCGGAACTCTTAATGTTTTCTGTCTTTGGTTTGCTGATCGCCGGTATCTCTTTGTTGGCTTTACTGATTGTCCCTCGTAAAATCCACTTGCCCCAAACCGCCCTCAATCAGGTTGGCTCTTAATCGAGTAACCGGCGGTAGACTCGTTCCGGTTTTGGCCCGACCAAAGCTGTCTCTCCAATAAAGACTGTCGGGGTTCCATATATACCCATGTTGAGTAAGGCCGCCTGTTGGGCTTGGACCAGCCGGGTGGTGGTTTCGGCACTTAAGCACTGGTTTAACGCTGCTTGATCCAAACCCAATTCTTTAAGGAGATTATCCACATATTGTTTATCCGTCACTTGCTCCGGGGTATTGGTTAACAATCGGTCCAGATATTCACCAAATCGCTCGGGTTTTAGAGTCTGCACGCAGACATCGTACGGTAACAGGTATTTAGTTTCACTTCTGGTCGGATAGTGGGCAAATCGAACTTCGGCTTGAGACTCAGCCAACACCTCTTTCAAGCTGGGATAAGCTTGGCGCGTAAAGGGACAGGCCACACAGCCCACCAGCAATACCACCGGTTTTCCAATCTGGCCATTTTGATAGCGGGGAAAGATGGTTTGGTCAATCCCCTCGACTGACAAGGCCTGACTGGCTAAAGCCGAGTCGGTACACTCGGCCCCCTTAGCCCCGGTCGCTTGATTGTTGCTGTTGGTCGGATCAAAGACGCAAAATTCGCCCTGATTAAATTGACCTTGGCAGCTGCCCCAAGCCCAATAATTATAGACACCCCGTATGGTCCAGATTGACGTCACCGTCATCCCCATGACTAATCCCCAGGCTAACCATTCAAAGCGGCGGTAAACCCAGCCGGCTATTTTAGGCGACCGCGCCAAGACCGGCCCCAGCATTTTAGCTTTGATTTTAACGTCAAAGCCGGTTTGACATGGCTGTCTGGTCAGCCGGCGAAAGACGCAGTCAAACGCCTCCCGGGCTAATTGCCGGTGGCTGGCACTGAATAATCCCAAAATCGATAAAATGACTAAAGCGATTAGACATGGCATAAATTTAGACCATTCGCCTGACGGCTTTAACCGCTTCGACCAGACTGACGGCTTCGGCTTCAGTGTTATAGAAGTAGCTACTGGCCCGGACCGAGCCCTGGATGCCCCGATCGTTAAACCAGGAATGGACACAGTGTTGACCGGATCTCACCATGATCCCGTAAGCTTCATCCAGTAACGCCGCTATTTGGTGCGGATCAACCCCCTCGAGGTAAAAGGCCACAATCGAACCCCGTAGCTTTGGATCCTTAGGACCGATAATCTTTAAACCGTTGATCTCCCTTAAACCTTGACTGATGATTTGGTTTAAATGGCTTTCGTGAGATTTGAGTTTGTCCCAGCCGATCTTGGTCAGATAATCAACGGCCGCGCCCAAACCCATAATGCCGGCATAATCCTGTAGGCCGGCTTCGAATTTTTCCGGTAAAGGTAGGTGCTGGTAATCAGTGTAAGTGGTGGACACGACCGTGTCACCGCCCACTAGAAAACCCTCCATTTTGTCTAGGCAGGTTTTTTTGCCATAGAGCCCGCCGATACCCGACGGCCCCATCATTTTATGTCCGGAAAAAGCTAAAAAGTCTACCTCTAACTCGGTCACCTTCACTGGTTGATGGGGGACACTTTGAGCGGCATCCACCATCACTAGTGCTCCTGCTCGATGGGCTAGTTGGGTGATGGTTTCGATGGGATTAGTCACTCCGTCCAGATTAGAGGTCATGACCCAACTGACTAGCTTTGGTCGCTCCTGGGTTAGAGCCTGTTCAAACCTAACCTGGTCAAACCGGTTATCCGGGGTTGACTTAACTACTGCCAGCTTAATCCCCCGCGTTCGCTGCAGTTTTAACCAAGGCACTAAATTGGAGTTATGTTCTTTGTCCGAAATTAACACCGTCTCGCCGGCTTTAAGCTCTAAACTGTTAGCCACTAAATTGATCCCCTCGGTGGTATTTCGGGTAAAAATGATCTCTTCGGCCAATTTTGCCCCGATAAAATTCTTAACACTTTCTCGAACTGCGCTGACTGCTTCGGTTACCGCTCGGGCTAAGCGGTGGTTCGATCGGCCGGCGCAAGCCGACATCTCGGTGTAATAGCGCTGGATTTCCGTCAGGACTGCTTGAGGTCTGAGACTCATACAAGCGTTATCGAAATAAATTAGTGGTCGACCTTTAATTTGCCTTGATAACATGGGGAAATCAGCCCGGATTTGGTCTAAGTCCATAACCTACTCACTTATTGTCGCCGAGTCAGTCGCTGGTAAAAGTGGTTCCAGCACCGCTTGGAACGCCGCCAAACCTTGGGGATTTTCAATCCGGCTGCCATTAACAAAAAAAGAGGGGGTGCCGTTTAATCGATTGGCCAAAGCACTTAAATAATCGGCTTTAACTAAGCCCTTGACCGCTTTCGAGTTTAAATCCTGTTTAAACTGGTCCGAATTTAAGCCCAGTTCTTGAGCATAGCCCATCATGATCTTAGATGCTTGACCAGATTCGGCCCATTCTTCTTGCCGCTCAAAGAGTAGGTGATTCATTTCCCAAAATTTACCCTGCTTGCCGGCGGCTTCAGCTGCCTGGGCGGCTAAGTTGGCCCGCGGATGGATTTCTTTCAAGGGGAAATGACGGTAGACCACCGCCAGTTGGTCAGGGTAAAGCTGAGTTAGTTGTTCTATCAGGGGACTGTATAAACGGCAGGCCGGACATTGAAAATCTGAATATTCAACGATCACCACGGCCGCCGCTTTATTGCCTTGATACCAATCCGTTTCCAAGACTTGATTGACGGGTTTCACGCCCTCACCAGCGGGTACCGGGATATAACGGCTATAAGCCCACCACCCGATTAAAACTACCAACCCTACTCCCAAGCCAAACTTGATCAACCGGCGCCACCCCACCTGTTTGCTTTGAGTGGCGATTTTAGCCTGTTTTTCCTGTTTCCTTAAAGCTTTCCGTTCGTCTTTAGTCAAGGGGGGATCACTTTCCATAGGCCATACTTTAGCAGAAACCAGGTATTTATCAAGGCAAAATTAACTTCTGATCTCGAAAGTGGCAAAACCTTGGATCTTCCCCGTTTTTATCGCCACCATCTCTACCCGAGCCAACGGCGTCTCCTGCTTTAACCAAGTGATCAAGTCCTTCAGCGCTTCGGCCTTACCTTCGGCTTCGATATAAACCGTCCCATCGGCTTGATTCATGACGAAGCCTTTGAGCCCCAAGCTGGCCGCTTTCACTTGGGTAAAGTTGCGGAAACTAACCCCCTGGACTCGTCCCGTCACTGTCAAATTTAAGTGTTTCATCTGTTGTATAATTACCTAGCATACCATGCCAGCGTCTCTTTTAAGATGCAATTAACCAGTCCTGTCTTTAGCCATACCGACTTTATTCCCCAGGCATATACCTGTGACGGGGCTAATCTCCACCCCCCTTTAACCATTGTCGGTGTCATTCCCGGTGCTAAAAGCTTGGTGCTGATTGTCGACGACCCGGATGCACCCGGCGGCCTTTGGACTCATTGGCTGCTCTGGAATTTAGATCCTCAAACCACCGAGATTTCCGCCACCGCTACCCCGGTGGGGTCCATTCAAGGCCTTAACGACTTTGGCGATGAGGGCTACGGCGGACCTTGTCCGCCCTCGGGTATCCATCATTATCGTTTTACGCTTTATGCTTTAAGTAAAATCTTCGAGCGGGAATTAACTCCGTTAGCCAAACGAGCTGACGTGGATCGGGAAATCACTGGTCACATTCTCGATCAAGCTCAGCTTATTGGCTTGTATCAACGTATACTTTAAGACTGTTTCTTCCTTTTTACCCGTCTCTTTATCGCTTCCAACGCTTCAGGCTGGTTGACCAAGCCGAAATTAACCACGGTAAGACTCCCATTAAAACGCCGGCCATCGGTTGATTAAGCTTGTCTTTAATCAGGTTTTGCATTTCGTCCAGACGTTTATCCATGGCGGCTTGCCAGGTTTTAACCTGCTTATACATGACCACCATCGAAATAGTCATCACCACCAAAAAAACAAACCAACTGAAAAAGAAGATCATCCCCCAAAAGTAAAACCAATCTTGGACGCTCATATTAATTAGCCGTTTTCCGCGGTCGGCGTTTAGCCTTTGGTTTAACCGCTGGCGTGGTTAACAAGGCATAATCCTGCATCAGGTAGTCTTTCAGCATCCCCACTTGGGTCCCGGTGACCTTACCTGCCTGCTTCATGCCGGCAACCACTTCATTTACCAAGGTGGTATATTTGTCTCGATCAACTCTACCCAAAGCCTTTTTGGCCGCTGCCACTTTCTCTTTAAGGATCTTAACGGCGTTGGTATAAATTTTTTGGATATTCGCCGGTACCGTTTCTGCCAGTTCCTGGACCGTTTCTGTCGCCCATTCCGCCCCCTCGGCCAATCTGGTTTTGGTAAACTTAATTCTTTTTTTAACTAGTGGTCGAGTCTCCCCCTTTTCATCGGTTCCAGCCAATAAAGCCAGGATGCCGCCGATGGTCGAACCCACCAGAAAAATAACCATACCGGAAAAAGGACCAGCGTAACGATTCTGATTCATAGCTCTCCTCTCAATTTATTAATGATATTTTGCGAGATTATAGCACAGGATCGGTCAAAGTTCACTAACTCTCTTTGATTGTTATAGGATTTATTATTCTTTTAAGTCTGGTTGCCATATAAAAGTGGTACCATCAAAATCAAAATATATCATCATAGAATATCTGATAGATCAATCTATTATTCAAATAAAAAGTCTAGCACCATCTTGAGCCAAGTGATAAAATCCCATAAGTAGGCAAAAATGTGCTCATGTTAGAATTAGGTCATGACCCCCAAAACTATCAACGTGGCCGTCGGCTCGACCAATCCCGTCAAAATTAAAGCGGTTACCAGCGCCTTTTCGCGGGTTTGGCCCGAAGTTAAGCTGGCTGTCACCGGCGTTACCATCCCTTCAGGGGTCGCCGCTCAACCGCTTAGCGACGTTGTGGCTCTTCGCGGGGCAAAGATTCGGGCAAATAAAGCCATTAATAGCGGTCTTTATACTTATGGTGTCGGTATTGAAGGTGGTTTGCAATCAATCAATCAACGCTGGTTTGCCTGCGGTTGGGTGGCTGTGGTTAACCGTCAGGGTCAAGTCGGTTTAGGCTCTTCCGCCCGAATTATCGTCCCCCCGAAAATGATGACCTCGATATTAAAGGGTCAGGAGTTGGGCACTGTCGTCGATCATTTTTTTGAGACCCATAATGCCAAACAAACTGATGGTCACTTTGGCTTCATGACCAACCAAGCTATCACCCGGACTTCGGGTTACATCGACGGGGTCATCATGGCCTTAGCTCGTTTTCTTCACCCAGACTTGTTTTAAACTGTTGCTTCTTGCTTCCAAGCTTGTTATACCAGTATTAAGGTATCTATGGCTAATCCGGTCAGCGAGGCAATCAATCGCCACTATCTCCAAGTTCAGGCTTTAACCCCTGCCTCGGCTCAAACCACTTTCGGTTCCGCTACCTCAACCCCGTCCATTGATTGGTTTTCTCTGGCTACGCCGGCCTTTATCGTCTTTACGGCTTTGTTAATTGTGGGCATTATTGGCTTACTTCTGACTCACACCAAAAATATCAACAAACTCCTAGTGGTCATCAGCATCGCCTTTCTCACCAGTTTAGTTCCGGTCAGTCTCAATTTAGTCAATCAGCAAGCTAGCTTAGTCACTAAGGCTGGTGCCGGTGATGTTCCCACCCAAGTCTTAGTTGATCAAGTCACCCCCACTGGTTTTGACGTTTCCTGGCAAACTGATAATCCCTCTGTCGGTGCCATTCGTCTCCGGGAGCCGGGTCAACCTCCCGAATATAATCGGATTATTGCCGAGGATCAGGAGACCGGCATTTATACCCATATTATCCGCGTTACTGATCTTCGGGCCGCTACCACTTACGCTTTTGAGGTGCTTTCCGGTGGCAATTGGTACAACGATCAAGGCCAACCATTATTGGTCACCACTCGGTCACCTTAAGGTTTTATTCCAAATTATTCGCCAGCGTGATCAAGTCGTTTAACGAGGCTTTGGTCGAACTGATAAAGATCAAAACATTAACTCTGGTCGTATACATCACCGCTCTTAAAGCCCCCTTAGAATTAATTGTTTCCAGGGTATAAGCGGTGTCTTGGGTCGCTCCCGGCACTAACACTGCCGCCGGCGACGCCATCCCAGTCAGCAAGCCTGAGGCAAACTGGGCCGTGGCGAAGCCTGGGGGCACGTCTACCTGGCGTAAAATGATCGGCGATGGTCCACCCCTCTGGCTTTGCTGCCCTAAGGGATAATCAAAGGTGACTTGCACAAAATCAGTCCGGCCGTTGAGCATGCCTTCACCTTGATTGATCCGGTACTGGGTTTTATAAGTCCGGCCACCCGGAATAGCTTTGGGTTTATATAAATTGAAACTGACTTGTTCCTCCACCGCCGAAAAAGCGTAATTGTCGCTAAAAGCAAAAGCGTAGGCGCCCCCGAGTAAACCGCCGATAATGAAAATGCTAAAAAAGGTAAACAAACTCACCATCGCTTTACTGTTCCGGTTATTATAGCTGCCGGTTGACCTAAACCAAGAAAAACAGACTGCGGTTAAGATCGCTAACGCCAAAAACGCGTATTGGTAAACAAAAATTCCTTTTATTAAAAAATTAATCAAGTTAGCTGGTAGGTTGAGGTTAGCGGTCGCGAGGTTGGTTAATGGCTCCAGTTGAACCGACATTAACCGGCGGGTCATCCCGACCATGATTGGAGCGCCTAAGGCCACCATCACTCCCAACACCCAGCCGGTTCTGGAGCTTTCTTTCAGGTAAACACTCGCCCAAAAAGAGGCAATCGCCGCCAACAGTAACATCAACGGTAACGCTCCCAAAAGCGGTGCTTCCTTTAAAAAGGCAAAAGCTAAGGCTTGACCTTCTAGCAAGAACCGGTTGAACTGATAGCCAATCAAGAGCAATCCCAAGCTGATCAATAAATAGAATCCCCCCATCAGTAAATAAATCAGACTTAAGCCTCTGGCTAATACCGGTGCCGTTTCCTGGGCGGAGATGATTGTCCCGCCCATCGTTTGCGGTGGTGGGATGACCGCGGCTGCCGGCGGGACGGTCATGACCGGTTTTAACGGTGGTTTGACCGTCGTTGGCACCGCGGTTACCTGAGTCGGTGCCGGTTTATAAATGTTTACCACTACCGGTTGGGGGGCAATGAGCGGTGCCGTTTCGGTGGCTGGTTTAACTGGATAATAAATTCCCGGAAGATTAGGAGTCGTGGTAAATTGACCCGCGATCTTAGTCGGTGTTGTGGCTGCTTCCAGGGGTGGGGGGGATGCCTGGTTCTGCACCACTTGGGGGTATTCGACTGGTTTTATGGGCGCCGATGGGGTTAACCACGCCGGTACCGCTGCTGGCGGCTGGTTACTGATCGGTTCATACAAACTCGCCAATTGAGGCAAACCGGCTGCCGGGGCGGGGTTGATGGGCTCTTCGTACTCTAACCCCAATTCTGGGGCCGGAGGCAGACCAAAACCACCCACCGCTGGCTTAACTGCCTGGGCAGGGTCATTCATACCCTTAAGTATACCCAACTCCAAGTTAAAGTTTACCGTTAAATTTTTTCATTGACATATCCGTTACAATAAAATAAGCTTTCCTGTCCAAGTGTGATCACCTGTCGTTAATTAGGAGGCCTATGCTCTTCGCTTTGATTATTTATCTTCTCTCTCAGTTATCTCCTTACCCTTCTGCTTCGGTGGCCCCCGTTATTTACCCACTACCGCCGGCCAAATCGGCGCCTCTGGGCGCCGCCCAAGCTACCCCGACTTTAAAGCCTCCGGCTTCACCTTTAAATCCAGAGACTCCCCCTAAAGCTCAGGCCGAAAATTTGGCCAGTGGCCAGGTGATCAAGTCGGTGCCAGAAGTGGCCATCAGCCGGTCGCCAGTGCTGATTCCCTGCCTAATTGATTTACGTAATTGTGAACCCACCGGTAAACCTAAACCGACTCCAACCCCTTTGCCTAAAGTCGAGCCGACCGCCCGCCCGCTACCGAGGCTGACCCTGAAACCGGAACCGTTACCAATTGAGCCCATTTCCCCTCTTCCCACCGGCTGCCCTCGTCCGGTAAATTATAAATTAGATCAACCAGATATCTATATACCTGAGTGTCCCCTGGAATCTATCTAATCCATGCCCGTTCGTCAACTCTACTCACCCCCCCAAATTCAACGCAGCATTAACCGCTTGGCTAAACAAATCGCCGCCGATTATCGGGGTAAACCGCTGATTTTAATCGGTATTCTCCGTGGTGGCTTCATTGTCTTGGCTGACTTAGTTCGGGCTTTATGGTTGGCCGGTCATCATGATTTAGATATCGATTTTATTACTACTAGTAGTTATTTAGAGAGTAATATTTCGGCTCAAGTACCACCCAAGATTATCGTTGATTTAAACCGGAGTCTGGCTGGTCAGCATGTTTTGATTGTTGAAGATATCTGTGATACTGGCCTGACTCTTAACTTAGTCCAAAAGCAGCTTCGGGCGGCCGGACCCAAATCCTTAAAAACCTTCACCTTTCTTGATAAACCCTCCCGACGTCAAGTCCCGGTTAAACTTGATTATATTGGCTTTACCGTCAACGGTTGGATCGAGGGTTATGGCCTGGATGCTGATCGGGCTTGTCCCTCAGTTGTGGTCAAAACCTAAATTACCGGATAAATAGGAATGCTGCGGTTTGATTAACGATCTCCCCGCAACCATAAGTCCACTCGGCCAGTAGATTGTCTCGGTGTCCGCCACTCTCAATCCAAGCTTGGACTACGGCCGCCGTGGATACATCCGTCCCCCACCATAAATTTTCGGCGCTGGCTGAATGAGGCATCGCTTTAATTGCCTCCAGGTAACCGCTATGGTCTAAATTCCGGCCGACTGCTGCCGCCCGCCCTCTTGCTGCCTCACATAAAGCCGTCAATGGCTTTAACTCTGATTTGCCCTGTTGTCTTCGGTAATCATTCACCGCCGCTAGTAAGGGGGGAGTTGGCCGCTCCATCTGTCTCGCCGGTGGTCCGGTTGGTATTGGCGTCGGTGCTTCTGGTCTGGCTATGAGTGAGCTGATCGTGGCTTCAGGCTTATGCTGATAGTAGACATCACTGTAATTGGTTACTTTTGGCCAACTGGTAATAGTCATCATCCCCAAACTTAATTTCACCATGACCTCGGTCCATTGGTTTATCATTCAATAAATTAAATAATTAAACAATACTTTAAAATAACCACACATCCACCCAAAATTCAACCGCATTTACCTATACCCTCAAGATACTTTTCTTAAGTTATAATACGCACATGAAACCCATCAAATCACTTATCCAAACCTACCCTTATCGGACTGTCGCTTTGATTCAGTCACTGATCGCTACCGTCGGTAGTTTATTCCTTAGCCAAGTTTGGCTCTTAGTCCCCTGTGAACTGTGTTGGTTTCAACGGATCTTTATGTATCCCCTACCATTTATTCTGGGGATCGGTTTGATCAGACGGGAAACTAAACTTTATCAATATGTCTTACCCCTCAGTTTGATTGGTCTAACCATCGCCGCCTACCATACCTATCTCTACTATTACGCTAACTATTCTCTCAACGGTGCCAACGAGACCGTCATGATCGCTTGCAGCGGTGGTGTCTCCTGTACTAATCAACTGATTGAATGGTTTGGGTTTATTACCGTCCCCTTGCTCTCATTTCTTGCCTTCTCAGTTATCACCCTAGCCATGCTCAAGGAACGCCACGACTCCATCTAATCAATAGCTTTCCCTTGGTCGCAATTACTGAACGAAGCTCGAACCTTTATTGAACGAAACTCCGACTGATTGCCGCGCTTTGCGCGGCATAAACTGAACGCTCAGGCGGGCTAAAAGGTAAGATAATAATGATTCAGCTCCTTGGTTTAGGTTGATTCCTTTTTCCTCTAATCCGTCATATACTCCACCTGTATTCTGATCAACCATTCTAGCCCCCAAAATATTTCTCCCATGATACCAATCGAGAGCTTTTTGGGCCCAATCTAAATATTTTTTTTCTTTGGTAACCGAAAACGCTTCGGTGCAGGCTTCCACCACTGAACCCGCCTCAATCGGTTGTTGCACGAAAAGAGCTTTTTTGCCGTTTTTTTCAAACCACCCTCGATAACCCGGAAAAGAAAAACAGTCTAATTTTTTGTCATAAATCTGTTCCAGTAATAAATCTAAAGATTCCTTAGCGATATTCAAATATTTTATATTGCCAAAAACTGAGTAAGCCCAAAACAAAGCCCATGGCAATCTCCCAATATCATATGTAATCTTATCCTCAAACCATCTCCACGAAATGTCAGAGTTTTTTTCGTAGCTGGTTATTAATTCATCAGATAATATTATTGCCATTTTTTTAAAGTCATATTTACTCATCTGTCCAATTTTTTTTTTGGAGATTTTAACCTTTATATAATTTTCTAACACCGATCCCAGTTTGGAGCTACACTGATCTCTCACCAATAGACCGTAAATCAACCATGCCTTGCTCCTAAGGGATTCTACCTTTTCGATATATTTTACGTACTGATCAAATAAGAACATGCCTGTCAGTTTCTGGTCATCCCTTAACCCCAGTTTTATAGTATCCGCTAATCCCGCCATTGCCCGGCCAAAATTTTCTCCAATGGACTCATTTTCCCAAACCAAATTCTGATTCAGATCATTCTTATAACTATATTTCCCAGCAGCCGATACTAAAAATTTCAAGTAAATATCAACCAATTTTTCCTCTTTCAATCGAAGTGCCACCTGTAAAGCTCGCGCATTATCATCCACGCAGTACCCCTCCCGCAAATCTGGCGTAGCTATCAAACAATGCTCTGCTATCCCGACCATGTCCGTCATCCGATAAAGGTGATCAAGCTTTGGTTTATTCATGTTTTTCCTTTGCCTTCAAAATTTCTTGATATACTTTTTCATAATTATCTACCATTCGTTCCACCGTAAAGTTTTTATCTACTCTTTCCCTACAATTTTTCCTGGAAATTAGGTCAATATTTTTCATAGCCCGTTCTGCTTCTTTGAGATTTTTAACAACAAAGCCCGTTTTTCGATCGTCAATTACTTCAGGAATAGACCCCAATTCCATTCCGATAACGGGTGTCCCAGTTACCATCGCCTCAATGAGAGTTAAGCCAAATCCTTCGGGGTAGGTGTTTAAATGAAGAAAGCCATAAGCGTTTTTCAACAGAGCTTTCTTGTCTTCCTCGTCGACTAATCCTACATATTGGATTTTAGAATTTAGATGAGGTTTGATTTCTTTTTCAAAGTATTCTTTATTTTCTGAAGCGATAAGGCCGGCAATTTTTAGGTTAGCGTTTAGTTTTTTTACCAACTTTATCGCATTATGGACACCTTTATCCGGAGATATTCGACCGATAAAACAAAAATAATTATCTGGCTTACCGTTATACGGGTACTCGTTTACCGGAATACCGTGATAAATATTGGCTATATAATTTAAATCCGGTGCGTGTTTTCGATCGGCATAGCTTATTGAAACATAATGGGTATTTGAATATTTTTTGTAAATTTGGATAACTTGCGGAGAGGAAAAACCGTGGATGGTAGTAACAACGGGGGTTTTAACCAGTTTTGAGAAAACAAGCGGGTAAGCATCGTAGTGATTATGGATAATATCGTATTGATCTGAGTCTTCAAAAACCGAAGCCGTATGAAGGTATTGATAAACTCTTGGTTCTAAACCGGAGTTTTCCATTATCGGTTTAGGACAGACCCATTTTAACCGGGCAGTAGTTACCGAATCTCCTGTTGCGTAAAGAGTTACTGTATGGCCGAGTTTCACCATTCCTTCTGCGATACGACTGGCAATTAATTCCCACGGGCCGTATGTAGTCGGAGGAGTTCTCCAATGAATTGATGAAAGAATAGCAATTTTCATTACGTTTATTTTTTTAAAATAGTAATTGTTTTAAAAAGATCGAGGTATCGAAGTCCTATATTTGACCAGGTCATTAACCTTCCGTAATCGTACGCTTTTTGGCTAATTTTTTCTTTTTTATCCTGATTTTCCCACAATTCTATTACCGCAGAAGCAATCGAGTCAGCGTCCTGAAAAGGAACAAGAATACCTCTGGTATTGTTTAGAACCTCCTTCGCATATAAATATGGGGTGGAAATACAACATTTTCCTGCGCCTAGGGCATAAGCAAGCGCTCCGGAGGCAGCTTGTTGGGGATCAAGATACGGGGAGACATAAAAATCAATGGTTTTTAACCAATCGATTAATTCGTCAAGCGAAAGATATTTGTTAACAAATTTGACATTCTTTTCTATTTTTAGTCTTTTTATTTCCTTTTCAAGAAAATTGCGGTATTCTTCGCCGTTAGTTTGTAAAAATACCGGGTGTGTTTGTCCGATTACTAGATATAAAACATTTGGATAAATTTTGGCGATAGTAGCCACGGCATCTAAAGCATACTCAATTCCTCTCGTTGGAGTTAATAGATTAATATTACCAAGAATTATCTTTCCGGTAAGTTGTTTTTTCTCCTTATATGTATCTGTCGGAGCAAATGTAAAATCGGGCGTTCCGTGCGGGATGACTATAATTTTTTCTCTAGAGGCGCTATATGTATTGACCAATTTCTCCTTAATTTTTTCCATCATAACAACGACAGCATCCGATTTTTTAATTAACCTTTTTAAAATTGCTCCTTCCCGACTGTTTGGATCATCTAGTACGGTGTGGAGGGTAGTTACTAGCGGTTTTTTTAGCGATTCTACAAAAGGAATAATATATTCACCACATTGACTGCCGTACAAGCCATATTCGTGTTGGAGTGAGATAATATCAGTACTCGATTGATTAATGTAGTTAGCTGCTTCAAGATAAGTATGTAACTCCTCTTGTTTAATTTTGTATTTTACTTCCCACGGGTAATTTATACGCTCTTTTGGCCTTGTGGTGGCCATAATTTCTGCCAAATTATGAGGATTAAGTAAGTTGATCGCGTTAGTTAAATCTTTTGTATAAGTGGCAATACCACACTTACGGGGTATGTATGAAGAAAGGTAAATAACCCTAATTTCTTTAGACTTTGAAGTTAAAAGTTTTTCTAAGTTTTTTGTTATACTTGAGATCCTTCCTTTACTTGCGTTTCATCTCGTTGAGAAATCAGCCCATAATATACCACTAATCTTCCATTTTGTACAATTGTGCCGGTTGGAAAAACTACATTGTTTGTTTGTCCTATCTTTTCTTGAGCTGCGTCAACAGCTCTGTGAGGTCAACAGATTTAGCGGCGATTAACTTGTCAGCAGCCCCATAATAAATATAAAGTCTTTTATCTCTTACTACTGCTCCGGTAGGAAAGACAACATTATTTGTAACACCACTTTTTTCCCAAGAAGCCTTTGGGGAAAACAGAGGTTCTTTTAATCGCCCCAAAACTTTTAGGGGATTTTTGAGATCAAGTAGGGCAGCGGAGGCGTGATAGATTTTTCCAAAAGGAGAATCCTGCACCGCATGATAGATAATAAGCCATCCGTCTTTTGTTTCGATAGGGGGACAACCACCGCCAATGTTGCGGTTTTCAAACCAAAAAAGAGGATCAAGTACAATAAAATCACCTAAATTCTTGAAATAATTGCGCCAGCAGTCTTTTGTAAGTTCGGAGAAATTATTAAAGTAAACAATTTGGATTCCGGGTAATATTCGGTGGAGAAGAGCAAATTTATGATTGAATTTTTGGGGAAAGAGGGAGGCGTCTTTTTCAAATAGCAGAATGTCCTTGCCTTCCCTTTCTTTATAGAGCATTTCGAACATGGTATATATTTCTCTGACTTTTGACTCGCGAAAAATGTCTTCCGCTTCATCGTAAGAGATTTTCGGCGAGATAAGGCCTTGTTTGGCGAAATGGACAAGATCTTTACTTGTGGCGTAGGCAATAAGAGCATTTTTACCGTAATGGGCAGTATAGAGAAGGTAATATGTTCCTTCTAAAAGAGTAATTCTGGGATCTTCTACACCTTTTTTCTCATAATCATATTCCTGGGATAAGATTGGCTCTTTAAGTCTTTTTACAACTTTATTATCTTTCAGCTGGCAGTAGCCTATGGAAGAAACATCATTGCGGTTAATTGCCCGATAAAACATGTGGGTAATGTCATCCACCTGGATGCAGGCAGGGTTTAAAACACCTTTATTTTCGAATTCCAGATTTGTTTTTTCTAAAATTATTCCCTCGTTTTTGACTGTAATCATAATCTTTAATTCCTCAATTGGTTAGACTTTTATTTACCCTGTAATTGATAACCGGTTAATTCATCCAAACCAACCCCGAGGGCTTTCGCCATTTTCTTTAGCGTATCAAGCGTTGGGTTAATATTCTCGCCCTGCTCAATCTTAATAATCGTGTTGTTGGCAACATCGGCGAGCTTGGCGAGACGATCTTGCGAAAGCCCCTTTTTCTCTCGTAGCTTCTTAAGATTTTTTGATAGCGGATATTCTTGCTTTGACATAGTTTATCTACATTAGTACTATTTTAATGATACTATAAAATACATTTTCAGTCAAAATATTCGGGAGCAATGATTTGTTGTGTGCGCACGGATGGGCGGCGCAAACACAACCCCCTTCCTTTTAGCCCGCCTGAGCGTTCAGTTTATGCCGCGCAAAGCGCGGCAATCAGTCGGAGTTTCGTTCAAAAAAGGTACGAGCTTCGTTCAGTAATTGCGACAAAGTTAGAACCGAATTTCGCAATTGTTAGCTCGCTTTGCGAGCAATTATAATCTGATAAAATGATATCAAGAATACAACAATTATGAAACTAAATTTTCCTAAATCACCAGCCACCTCTTGGGTTATAAGGACGAAAAATGAAGAAAAATGGTTCGGTAAAGTTTTGGAAACCCTTTTTATGCAATCTAGGCTTGATTTTGAAGTGATAATCGTAGACTCCGATTCTACAGACAAAACTATCGAAATTACAAAAGACTTTCCGGTTCGAAAGATTATTAACGTTTCTGAAAAAGACTTTAATTATAGCTATGCGCTTAATCTTGGAATTAAAGAGTCTTGGGGCGAATACATAGGAATTATTAGCGGCCATTCGCTTCCTATAAGTCGAACATGGTATCAGGATGGGATGAAGAATTTTGCTGACCCTAAAATGGCAGCAGTGACAGGTTGCTATACGGCATTACCCGATGGTTCCCTAGATGAGGAACTAGGCGATCTTCATTTTGATCAGAGACGACTGGAAAAAGAGTATTATTGCAAATGGATGACCAACACAAACGTAATTATCAGAAAGGATTTGTGGAGAAAATACCCATTTGATGAGAGGCTAGAAGAGTGTGAGGACTATGATTGGGCTTGTGAAATGATTGCAAGAGGATGGAATATTGTTAAAGACCCAAGATTCAACGTTTATCATTCTCATGGCGGGATTGGAAGATCAACTTACAGTGAAAGGGTTCCCACTTGGCAAAGGGTTTGTGCACTTATTGATAAAAAGAAAAGACCGAGCTAACCTTCTTGTAGAGGCATATATGGAAAATCAAATTAATGTTGGTAATCAAAATACCCAGCAAATCGGTCAAAATCCTATTAACCAAAATGTACAAACTACAGGAAATCCGAAGGTAAAATATTTGGCCTTAGGAATAGTGGTTTTTCTTGGATTTTTACTTTTTGGTCTTGGTGGGTATTACTTTGGTAAACAGTCAACAAATTCCTATCAGGATTCAAAAAAAACAGCAAATCAACCTCTCCCCTCTTCGACTACTACTGAAGCTGACGACGCGGCCGACTGGAAAGTATATTCAAATGAGAAGTATGGATTTGAAGTAAAATACGATCCTGAATCAAGTCCAACCGAACAAGTTGGAACCGAAGACACTGGTCAATTTACATATTTACTATTGGTTAAATTTGGAACAAATCCGTTAAAATTTCCGCATGGCTATACATTAACAGTTAATAAACAAAAATCTTTAGATGACTATCGTACGGAGTTAATTGGTCACAGCACTGACAAAATTGATTCAGAAAAAGAAACAACGACCAATGATAGTACTTGGACAAAATTAAATTATCAAATATTTCTGACAACAGATTATATTCCTGTTACAACAGCAATTTTAAGCAAATCTGGATATAGTTATACTATAACTGCCAGCATACTAGATATTGACCAAATCCTTTCTACTTTTAAATTCAGAATAAAATACACTGACCTAAGTGAACTAAAAACTGCGGACGTACTTGTTCAAGATGGGTCGTACTACGGACCACCTTTCGATCCAGATTTATATCAACTTGAGATCGGACAATCAAATCATCTGTTTGCTAAAAGTGACACAGTAAATCTCAAACAGTATTTAGGTAAGCGTATTAAAGTTAGCTATCGAGAAATCAAGGGGATAGTAATGGGCGAACAACAATTAGTAATTGTTGAATCTGTTGATTAAAAGCGATTGCGGAGCAATCGCAAAAATCGCGCGCGCAAAAAATAATTGCGAAGAATTGGCATTCTTCGCAAAACGTGTCGGTTCGAACTTCTTTTTATCCAATCGGCAGCTCGCGGCCGAATATAAAAAGGGCTTCTCGGCGCTCCGTGCGGACGGCGGTGCACGGAGCGCCTCCACCCTTCCGGACTCTTTTTCTCTTTTGGTCGGCGTTCCTGGACGAATTGAGGAACGCCTGGTACAAACTCAATTCTTTCGAGTTCAGTGTACCAAATATCGGTCGATTTCTCAATCCAAATCCAGCCTTACTCATTATGAGTTGAGGGGTATGGGTTGCCACGAGACCTTCATATTTTATGATTACTGAGTCCTTGTAAAACTGCAATGAATTTTTTCAAATTACCAGAGAACTTCTCCCCAAAATAAGCTATAATTGCAGATAGATTGATATGAAGAAAAATAAGACAGCAATTGTCACTGGTGGGGCGATGGGCTATAAAACTGGCGGCACTTCTATTGGCGGTGCAATCTCCATAAAACTTGCGAAAGAAGGCTTCAGCGTAATCGTCGTTGATTTAGGCGAAATGGGACAGAGAACGGTGGACGTTATTAAGAAAAATGGCGGGGACGGAATATTTCTCAAAGCAGATGTTACCAATACGGAGGAAGTTAATAAAATCATTGACACAATCAAATCAACTTATGGTAGTCTTCATTGTCTTGTAAATTGTGTTGCTCGTTATAGCCCTGGTATGGGGAAAAATGTAGCTGACATTTCAGAAGAAGAATGGAATAAAACTCTTGAGGTGAATTTAAACGGGTATTTTAAAATGGCAAAGTATTCGATTCCCTTGATGCTTGAATCAGGTGGTGGAACGATTATAAACATATCTTCAATTGAGAGCCAGGTAGTATTACCTAACTTCAGTGTTTATTCTGTCTCAAAGGCTGCTGTTGACGCATTAACCAGAACTATGGCTGTGGATTTTGCTCCCAAAATACGATCAAATTCTGTTGTGCCTGGCTTCGTAAAGATTGCCAACTCAGAGAATAACAGAACCCCAGAACAGCTTGAGAAATGGTATAGCGATATTTCAAAGCAGTATCCAATGAAGCGAGTCTGTGAAGTCGATGAAATTGCAAATATAGTTGCGTTTCTGGCAAGTGACCAATCTTCTTACATCAACGGACAAGCGATCGTAGTGGACGGGGGCAAGACCATCGCTGACACTCACGAGTTTTGATTAAATATTTTATGTCTGATCGGTACCCCGTAAACTAAGACAATCTTCTACGACTCAGCGTTACAATACGGTCGTAAGAAAGGAGTCTTAAATGCAGCGGAAAATGATCCCCAATTTGGAGATACTCGATACTTTTGTTACTGCATTGTTTGAGTTGAAAAGTTCTAACAAAAAGCCAGTTTTGGCTTCTTGATAGTGTAATTATTGGCTCTTTTTGATATAATCCGAGTCAGGTTGATATAACCAGCCACTCAAGTTAGAATAATTTGAAACCGCCAGATTGGTTATATCAGTCAGGCGGTTTGTTATTGAATGGAGGTGAATATTATGGCAGAAGAAAGAGCAGGTTTCCAAAGACCACAGCCAACCCGAGATAACTGGACATCTCGGCTTAGGCAAGAACACGGTCTTCATACGGATGCATCAATGGAAGAAGTTGAGCAGAAGGCGATCTCTTTATTGGGAAGTCCTCCCACAGCAATTACTGGAGCTGAGTTAGTTTTAGGTCGTAGGGTAGATGCAGGAGATAAAGAAATTACACCCATAATTGCAACTCCTGGATTAAGTCCCGAAGACAGGTTTAGGCTTCTATTGTTACGAAAATCTGTGGAGGATATGCAAGAAGAACAGGGTGGGGAAAAGGGTTAAGCCCTTGTGTCAATATGGAAGAAGAGCTTGATATAACCAAACTCAAGTATGTTTTGTATGCTCGTAAATCAACCGAAGACGAAACGAGGCAGGTAAAGTCAATTGAAGACCAGATTGAAGAGTGTAAGATTTTTGCCAAAAGAGTCGGAATAACTTTCGTTGATATTCTTCAAGAGTCGAAATCCGCCAAACGACCAAATAATCGCCCCATCTTCAGACAAATGCTTGATGACATCAAAGGAGGCAAATATGACGGAATTTTATCATGGCACCCTGATAGGCTCTCCCGAAATATGCTTGAAGGCGGTGAAATCATTAACATGATTGACGAAGGGGTTATTCAAGACCTCAAGTTCGTGACTCACCATTTTACCAACGACGCCAGTGGAAAGATGTTACTCGGAATTGCATTTGTACTCTCGAAAGAGTTTTCGGATAAGCTATCTACTGATGTTACGAGAGGAACAAGGAGAAGGCTCAATAACGAGGGCAGGATATGACCCCCAAAAACTGTACCGGTTCTAGTTCTCAAATCTTCGGTTAAACTTCGCTCGATTTAATTGGCGTTTTCATCT
>MHDC01000039.1:0-950 GCA_001803415.1 Microgenomates group bacterium RBG_16_45_19
CTGTTTTAGGATCAGCAGAGCTTACCATACTTGGGGAGGTTTAGCTGTTTTCCGATTTATTTACTCACTTTGTACATAGCAGCCTTCAGACGAGATCGGATGGAATAATTGCACCATACAGGATCGGGTAACAGTCATATGAATAATTCGGCGCGTTTTGAGCTCCATCATCACAAAGATTTACCACAGCCGAAACAACCAGTCATACCCAACAGTAAAGTCGCAAGCCTAAATGTCTCTGGCATGGTAACATACATTAGGATTTAGCCTGTTTATGCCCCAAGTAGATTCTAAATTGAAATACACTTCTAAACCGTGTCTGTTATCTTAGTGATGGGGAGTTCTATCAATGAGCCTGTACTCGTCAAAATGTAGGACAAGTACAGGCTTTTGTTCCAATATTGTACGCACCGTGGAGCGGCGGCCCTTACACTCCACGGTGGTCTAATTTTATTTGATAATCACAATCAGAGTGAACCAGATTGACCCATGTTACATAATAAATATGTTTTGGGATTACCTCCTGGTGCTTCTGTACTCGGATGAATCGTAAAGGAAGTGGAGTGTCCAACTTGTCAACATGAAAGTCCATGTATCTGAGAATCAACAATCTTTACCAAAACATCACGCAATCTAGAAACCTCTTCCAGGGTGTTATAGTGTACTCCACCAACGCGCACCATCCCACCACTCTCTTCAAGGCCCAATCGATCCGTCACAGCCAGGGCATAGTAATTACCATCCCACACATAGATACCGGCATCTCCCAGCTTCTCTGCCACCGGGCGAGGGTGCTGATTCTGCAAGGTAAATGAGAATGTAGGGACGCGCTCTTCTAGCCGACGCACATCTCGCAATCCATAAAGGGTCAACCCAGGGGTTTCCTCTAATGTCTCCAACAAGGCCCGACTCAGATCGTACTCATAGGCGCGGATGGCCGCCATGGCTTG
>MHDC01000039.1:1070-29378 GCA_001803415.1 Microgenomates group bacterium RBG_16_45_19
ATGGTTTTGAGTGCCCGTTTCGAATTTGCCTGGTGGATATTCCGGGGCTGGACGAACCCGATAGGCGGTCAACTTCTCAAGGTGTTCGTACTTTCCATACAACACCCCTGCGTGTGGACCGAAGAACTTATAGCTTGAGGCGGTAAGGAAGTCGCAATCCAGCGCCTGAACGTCGATCGGTCCGTGGGGAGCATACTGCACGGCATCGATGTACACCCAGGCGCCAGCTTCATGCGCCATGCGCACCAGCTTGGCGACCGGGTTGATCGTTCCCAGAGCGTTGGAGGCGTAACCAAAGGCGACCAACCGAGGCCGGCCTTCCAGGGCTTTCCGGAAGGACTCAAGGTCTAAGGTGCCGTCTTCGGGATGGAAATCCACCCATCGGACGGTACAGCCTCGGTCTTCGGCTGCCATCACCCAGGGAGTGATATTGGCGTCGTGGTCCAGACGAGTGACGACGATCTCATCTCCCGTCTGCCAGGTACGGGCGATGGCACGGCTGATGGTGAATGTCAGGCTGGTCATGTTGTTGCCGAAGACGATCTCCTCCGGACTGGAAGCGTTGAAGAAATCCGCCAGTGCCGTGTGGGCTTCGTCCAATAGAGAATCTGATTCCCGGCTGGTCTGAAAGGCGCCGTCGTGGTTGGCGTTGTGTTCGACCAGATAAGTATTCATCCGGTCAAGGACAGGTTGGGCTACTTGCGTGCCTCCGGGGTTGTCGAAGAAGATCGCCGGACGCTGCAGGGCGGGAAACTTCGAGCGGATGATAGGAAGATCGAGGGGCATAGGTACTCCTTGAATTCAATGGGACTATTAATAGTGAGCAGGTATAGCTCAAATTATACCCGCTGGTTACGCACTAACCGCTTATTCAGACAAATCCTCAATCAACAACCTGGCAGCAAAAGCTAGTTTTTCCTTTTGCGCATTGAGTCTCACAGAACAATTTTTTGGTCCCCACATGGGCGTGCTCTACGGGCGCTACGACCTGCTTGATCAGTTAACAACATACAAAGTCCGCCCCGCCCCCAAAAACCCACCCAGCAAGTTCGAGACCGGCACGGGCAACTTCGAGGGCATGTGCGGCGTGCTGGGCGCGCTGGAGTACATCGAATGGGTGGGGGAAACCTTCGGCGCAGAGCAGGCAGAGCGCTTTGCGGGTGACTGTGCGCCACGAAAGCTCAGTAAGCAAGAAAGGAGACTGAACTGTGCTGTACAAAAGATGAGGGAGGGCCCCTCGGAGTCGCCATACAGGTGGAGGCTTCAAACCACCGTAAGCTGCTGTGGTCAAAAGCCATGGTCGTGAGCGTTACGGAAAAGGCAGAGCAAAGACTCTGTCAGGTAAGTGTGATGGAGACGAACACAAGTGAATCGCTGATAAAGTGTCGAAAGCATAGGGAAGCCATCAAAACCAGGTAGAGTCGTTGATCTGGGATGAGTCTGGAAGGAACCTGTTTACTGACCAGACGGTGACCGGCATGAAGGCGGCGTGAACATCACACAGGCTTTAGTACGGAACGTGGGAACCTACGACTCCGATGATAATGGAAAAATCCAAGCGGAAATCCCGCAAGGATGAAAGTACAAATGCGGAGTATAGGGGCGGATCAACCTGTAGTAGCGAAGAATCCACTAAAAAGGTGGAGGAGCGAAGAGGTTGAGTTATCCTGTTTTGAAGATGTGTCAACTACTGCAAAGTAGGAGGAGCCATGGACAAAACCAAGCCATATGATATCCCTAAACAAACAGTGTGGGAAGCATACAAGCGAGTCAAAGCGAATAAAGGAGCAGCCGGGATTGATGACGAAACGATCGAAAAATTTGAAGAAGATCTAAAAGGCAATCTGTACAAGATCTGGAATCGGATGTCCTCAGGGAGCTATTTTCCCTCACCGGTCAAAGCGGTGGAGATAGCGAAGAAAAGTGGAGGTACAAGGATATTGGGGATACCGACTGTTTCAGACCGCATTGCGCAAATGACTGTCAAGATACAGCTTGAACCGAAGGTGGAGCCTTACTTTCAGGCAGACTCCTATGGGTACAGACCAGGGAAGTCAGCTATCGAAGCGGTAGGAATAACGCGGACGAGATGCTGGCGCTATGACTGGGTGCTGGTATTTGATATCAGGAAACTGTTTGACCGGATCGATCACGAACTGTTGATGAAAGCGGTAAGGAAGCATACGGACAGTCCGTGGGAGATACTCTATATCGAGAGGTGGCTAAAAGCGCCCTTCCAGATGCAGGATGGAACCATTATCGAACGAACAGCTGGGACCCCACAAGGAGGGGTGATTTCCCCGATATTGGCGAATCTATTCATGCATTATGCCTTTGACAAGTGGATGAGCATAGAAAACGCACGAAATCCGTGGGCAAGGTATGCTGATGATGCAGTGATCCATTGTCGAACGAAAGAGGAAGCTGAAGCACTACTGAAGAAACTAGAGGAACGGTTGAAACAGTGTGGGTTAGAAATGCATCCAGAGAAAACCCGGATCGTGTACTGTAAGGATGATGATCGAAGAGGGGACTATCCTGAAACGACATTTGATTTTCTTGGCTATACCTTTCGGCCAAGGAGATCGAAAAATCGCTGGGGTAAGTATTTTATCAATTTCACACCTGCGGTCAGTAACCAAGCCTGCAAAGCGATGAGACAAACCATCCGAGGTTGGCGCATGCAACTGAAATCGGACAAAGAGATCGATGACCTTTCGAAGATGTTCAACAGAATCATCCGAGGCTGGGTCAATTACTACGGCCACTTTTACAAATCGCAACTCTATCCAGTGTTACGCCATATCAATAATGTGCTGATCCTATGGGCGCGGCGGAAATACAAGAAACTGGCGCGGCACAAAATCAGAGCAATTTACTGGATAGGGCGACTGGCAAGGAATCTACCCGAATTGTTTGTTCACTGGCAGATGGGAATTCTGCCTTCGGCTGGATAATGGGAGCCGGATGAGCTGAGAGGTTCATGTCCGGTTCTGAGAGAGCCCGAGGGTGAAATTCCCTCGGGCCACTCACCTTACCAGCAGGCGTCTGAGCTTCAAAAAAGGCATGTCTGCCATCCGCAGTTATGAATTCGAATTAAGCCGAGCCCTGCTGGATATCCTGGCGGAGACGCCCGGGGTGACCGTTTACGGCATCACGGATACAAAATGGCTGGAGGAACGTGTGCCCACTTGCGCGTTTACTTTAAAAGGCAAAAACCCCCGCCAGGTGGCAGAGGAGCTAGACGAAACTAATATCTTCGTCTGGGATGGGAATTACTACGCCCTGGCGGTCACCGAGCGCCTGGGTTTGGAAGAAAGTGGTGACATGGTGCGTGTTGGACCAGTGCACTACAACACCGTAGAGGAGATCAAGCGGTTTGGGGAGGCGCTGGGGAAAATTACAGGCAATGGGGGCTAATCTCTCTGTGGCACTTGCTGCGAGTAGAGTGTAGCTAGGTAAAGCCGGTACATTGGATGCGTGGATAAGGTGCGTTTTTTACGGTATAAAATCCTGGCCATTGATGCTTCGTGGTGCACTTGCGCCAAGTTCGTTATTGAAACGACTGGCTATCGTCCTCACTATGGTACCTCGGCCAGTGAATTCCGCACCCATTTGTAAAGCGTCTGATCTGGCAAACCTTATTGCACCTGAGAGGATAAGGGTGTTCTCAGTTCTCGTGATAGCGACGTAGAAGAGTCTCCGGAATTCTTCTAGTTTTCGTAATTGTTCTGGATCATCGTCTCTTATCCCATAGGGTATCAGACCCTCGACACACCCAGCGACCATAACCATTTTAGCGGTCAATCCTTTCGATTTGTGAAGACTCATTACCCGAACCTTCCCAGTGGCGTCCGGTATTTCTGGTTGACTTATTCTAGTTTTTATTTCTCTGTAAAGCTCATTGATGTCGACAACACTTGGGAGGACTTCTAACGCTAGAGAGTGTAAATCTGCAACGGCTGGTAGCAGCATGGGTATCCACGAGGCAATGAACTGGTTCAAATTAATGCCATTTAACGTAGCAAACTCGGATTGAACAACACGGAATCGGTTAACCATGCTTCCCATATGTGGTAACCTGAGCACGCCATTTGCTAATTCTTCAAGCGCTTGCCAAGGGGGCTGACCGGTGACTTCGCAATGAGCCTGCAATTGGTTCCATGACTTCACCCGACCGTCTTGGGAGCAATATCCCATCAACACACGTAGAGCCACACGATCATTTGGATTCGCCAGCAAGTTGAGCAGTGAATATCTTTCCTGAGCAGCTGTCGGATCTAGGGTTTCGTCTTCAAAACCTAACTGAACCGAAAGACCATTGGCGGCTAAGGCATCTCGAATGGGGTAAGCAATCAGTCTTCGTGGAACAAGCACTATGACTTCTTCCGGTTTAACGGTTTCGGCACGTATTCTTGCCGCAATAATTCTTGCGATACCATCTGCCTCTTCAGTCAATGTACGCCACTGTAGAATATGAAACTCACCATAGCCGTTTTGAGGGCGCTCAATAAGCACTTTGTCTACTCGCACAGTGTTATGGCTTATCAGCGTATTGGCAACCCGCACAACTGATACAGGACATCGGCGACACTCTAGCAGGGTTAAAGGATGAGTTCCTGCATGAGAGGTCGGAAAATAGATAATACCCTCGGGATTTGCATACTTGAAGCCATAGATTGATTGGTCGTCGTCGCCTATAACGGTCAACGTGGCATTGTCTGCAAGGAGATCGATTAAGGCCTGTTCAGCCTTATTCAAATCCTGATATTCATCAACCAAGATATGATGAAACGCCGATCGCTCAGTAGCCATCGGATTGTCTCTTAGGTATTTGAGAGTTTCGGTTATCATCTCTCCCACGAGCATGGATTTATGAAATTTCAACCATGATATAGTGGCATCTTGAAACTGTTGATCTAATGGAGTGCGAGGCCATCCTGGCTCTTCGTGCTGAAGTTGTGCCCACGCAGCTTCAAAACGGCGTAGCCGTGTCTCCCGATTTTTTATAGTGCCAAAGATATCTCTCGAGAGATCACGGATAAGGTACTTGACTTCGTGCTTCAACATCGTTCTAGGATTACGACCGGTAAGTTGTAAGACTTGTTCGCGATTGAGAATCGAGAAGCAAAGGCTATGAAGAGTTCCCGCTCTGACTTCCTCGCAGCCAGCTACTCCTAAACTTATTAAATCTGCTGTCAGGTCTTTTGCCGCCATACGGGTGAAAGTTAATGCGAGGATTTCTTCTGGCGCTGTCCCTTCTTCTAATAATCTTGTCACTCTACGTTTGAGGGCAAAGGATTTACCTGTGCCAGGCCCCGCGAGTACACGAATAGGGTCACCGGGATGACCCGCAACATCAAGTGCTGAACCTTCTATGCCTTTGTTCCACTGCATGTTTCACTTCCAATGTCCAACTGCTTACAGCAGACGTAAGTGGGCGTGAAGAGCCTCTGTTTAAGAGTAGTATAAACCCGAAGTCAGAAAAGTGCCTGTAAATTGCATAAAGTACCACTTGTCGTCTGCAGGATTTATTGGACTAAGCGCTTCGCGCAGAAACCCCCCCCGATACTTATTCCAGGATTACATGTTTAAATTGATTAGGACTATATTTCCTGTATATCAATTTATCCCCATTTACAGGAGGTATAGCCATGTCCACGCTTTTACGGCAAAAGCTGATCGAGGATCTGCAACTACGAGGGCTTTCCAGCAGAACCCAGGAAATGTATGTGTTGGCCGTGCGGCAGTTGGCCAAGCACTACGAGAAATCGCCCGACCAAATCAGTGAAGAAGAGCTCCGCCAGTACTTCCTTTATCTTAGTAAAGTCAAGAAGGTCTCCCCCAGCACCTTCCAGATTGCTCTGAGTGCGATCAAGTTCTTCTTCGAGCTCACTTTGCAGCGGCAGTGGTCCACCCTTAAGCTAGTTCGCCCTGCTCGGGAGCAGAAGCTGCCGGTAGTGCTTTCGGTGGATGAAGTGCGCTTGATTCTTGCCTGCGTTCACCGCTCGCGCTACCGGGTCTGCCTGAGCACCATTTATGCCTGCGGCCTGCGCTTGCAAGAGGGGATCCATCTGCAAGTGGCCGACATCGACAGCCAGCGTATGTTGATCCACGTGCACAGGGGAAAAGGCAGCAAAGATCGCTATGTGCCGCTGCCAGGAAGCCTGCTTGACTTGCTGCGGCGCCACTGGAGCAGCCACCATCACCCAGTATGTCTTTTCCCAGATTCCAGATGGGAAGGCGGTTCGCCTGCTGCACCCATCGGTCCAATCCACCATAGAGGGGTGCAGCGTGCTTTCGGGTTAGCCTTGCGCGAGAGCGGTGTCCGGAAAGCAGCCACAGTGCATACCTTACGGCATTCCTGGGCGACCCATCTGCTCGAAGCTGGGGTGAGCTTGCGCTTGATCCAGGCTTATCTGGGACATGCCACTCCGACCACCACCACGATCTACACCCACCTCACTCCCCAGGTTGAAGCGCCCGCTATCGCAGCCATTAACGCCGTGGTGGGTCGCTTGTGGGGATAGAACTGGCCGAGATCTTCCGCAGCTGCGGGCCTGTTTACCGCCAGAAGTACGCCGGACGCATCCCCACCCACCATCTGCAAGCCATGCAGGCTATTGAAGCCTGCCGCACAGAAGCCTTGGGTGGGCAAGTTTATGTCTGTCCGGATTGCGAGCAGGTGCAATACAGCTATCACTCCTGCCGCAACCGGCACTGTCCCAAATGCCAGAACGAGAATGCCCAAGTCTGGCTGGAGAAGCAGCAGGAGATGTTGCTGCCCGTGCCCTACTTCCTGCTGACCTTCACCCTACCGGCTGGTCTGCGGGAGTTTGCCCGTCGTCACCCGCGTTTGATCTATGACCTGCTCTTCCGTTTATCCGCCGAAGCCACCCAGCAGTTGGCCCAGGATCCGCGTTTTGTCGGCGGCCAGGTGGGGATGGTGGGAGTGCTACATACTTGGGGCCGCAACCTGGCCTATCATCCTCACGTGCATTACCTGGTTCCGGCGGGAGGCCTGGCAAACGATGGCAAGACCTGGCTGGCCGCCCACCAGAAATTCCTGCTTCCAGTCAAGGCTCTTTCCCGCATCTTCCGCGCCAAAATGCGCCAAGCTGTGCGAAAAATCGACGTCGATGGGCATATTCCGGTTGAGGTTTGGCAGCAAAACTGGGTGGTGCACTGCAAACCGGTGGGCTGCGGACAGCTGGCGTTGAAGTATCTGGCGCCTTACATCTTTCGGGTGGCCATCAGCAACAAACGTATCCTGAAACTAGAAGACGATCGGGTGACCTTCCGTTACCGGGCGACCGATACAGGTCAGGAACAGCTGTGTACTCTGGCTGCCGAAGAATTCATCCGCCGTTTCTTGCAGCACGTTCTGCCCAAGGGCTTTGTCAAAGTCCGTTACTATGGTTTCTTCAGTTCGGGTTCCCGCCAGCGCCTGGCCGCTATCCGCCAGCAGCTTGGTCAAAACCGCACCCGGTTTGATGTCACCGAACCTGATCAGACACGAAAAACAGCAACTACATCCGAACCGGTTCTTCTCTGTCCCGTCTGCGGTCGCCCGATGCAACCTGGAGGCTTAATCCAACCAGCAACAGGACGTGGTCCACCATGAAGGATGCGCTTGGACCACGGGAACTGTCCATTGCCCAGAGCGCCGTCCGGCTTTACGGCTCTCCAGTATTGATATTCTCAGAAACCCAAAAAACAGGCTGGTCGGATATCCTCTACTCAGATAGGCGGTTCACTCGATCATCCGATTGCACTTGCTGGGGACAAAAGAAGCTGGGATGCCAAGTGAGGAATGGCTTTTTCTGGGCATTACTTCCCATCAATTTCCAAATCAACCGTTATTAATTCCATCACCGGCTTAGTCCAATTGTGGATTATGTGGCGGCTGCTAGCTGCTCCTTCAGAGTAGTCTTTTGATGCCGCACCACATGAATCCTTAATTCATTAGGCGACATTGACCCTCACTTTGAATTTTTTCTATATCTATCCACTAGTTTCCGAAGAAGGTCTCCGAATTCCTTAGCATCTTTACTACCTACGTTTTGTACCATGCCCGGATCGTTGGGGAAAGGCTTGACACTGCTGTTTTGAATGAGTTCAAGAGCAAGGGTGTCGAGAGCGATAAGAGAATATACCGTTAGGCCGAGTAACTCCTCGATCATGGTTGACCCACTTGGATACATCTCGGTAGCTAGTCTGAAAGCATTACCAATTTCAGTGTGATTGTTGATATGACCTGCTGGACCCACTATATTAGAATGTGTAATACCGCTGAGAGTGCTATAAATGATCATCCAATTTGGTAGAGCCTTTTTCTTTGCCCAGGATAGTGCTTCTTTATATGGGGAAAGGTCGCCTTGGAAATAGCGCACAATAAGATGCCTGTTTTCTCCAATATATCCGATTATTGCGATTCGCTCCATCAATGCTCTTAGGAGAGTTGCAGCATCGGCGTGATAACCTACTCGTATAAGTTGAAGAATGGCAAGAGCTGCTTCATATGTAGATCGTGCAATCAAGGAGGCCTTAGGATCAGTTTTCCCTGTGATTCCGGCTTCTAACGATAGCGTACATCCTCTCCAAAGATAAAAAAGAAGAACGTGATATACCGCACTATATTCACTATCTGCTTTTGTGCTTGACGCCTCTGCGAAAAAAGATTCTCGGAACGCCTGAGGATTTGTTACAATGTCTGCTTTCATAATCTACATACCCTCGAGATTATCTTGGCTCATGATTCTAAATGCAAACGCCTAACGGTTTACGTTACCTGCTGGCAAGTGAGACCTAGTTTCGACATGAGAGCAGGATTCCGCTTGGGTAAATAAAAAGGAAAAAAGCTGCATTTATCACGACACCCATCAAACACTGTAATTGATAACACTATTCTTTAGCTTCATTATGTAATAGCTCTGTTGCAAGAAACGCCAACTTTACTACCGGTATTTCAACTCCCTTTTAGCAATATCCCTGATGTCGGTTATTGCCTGCTTGATGGCGGCTAGTTCAAAGTCTATTACGCTGTAGAGAGCGGGTTCGTTTTGGGCTTCCTGGAGTGCACGAGCTAGTCTGTCGAGAGCGTCCGATGCGTCCTGAGAGATGATGAATGCACCAATACTTGTTACCTTCACAATTTCGCTCTGAGCACTGCGGGCTCGTTTCGCTAAAATATCGTATTCTTCATCAGGAAATTCCTGCCCTGATTCAAGCGCGGTGAGGACTGCTTGCTGGTTCATACGAACAACGTATAAAGCCTCCACAATATTAGAGTATGCTTCAGCTTTGCGTTCCCACCATTTCTCAGAATAGAAACGCCGGAGGGAAAGGTGGACGGTCAGTAGGGCGGTGATAATTGAGATAATCACGCCGGAGATAATGGGAATTAGAAACTGCAGGACAAGAGTATCCATGAATACTTTCCATTGATGACAAATGCCGATTCAACCAATCGATTACTTTAGCGGATTCTTTCTTTGCTGCAATTCACAATATAATGCAGCTATTTTAATGTAAAATATTGCATAAATGTTGGTGATCCGATTGATTTAAATCAACCGATGACTGTCAATACATTTATTATATATCAACCTTAAACAGTCGGTTCTCCTTTGCTTGATCTTGTTTCAACCAAACCTCAAAAAATTTCAAACCCATAGCGCCAAGCTTGGCGCATCAAACTTTTTGCACATTTCACCGAAAAAAAATACTTTAATTGGGCATAACGCTTCCTTTGATTCTACAAGAAACGCTATACAGAATAAAAGGGTGCACACGAGCTCGATGACTTCCTCAATTTACATCGAGATTCCCAATCGCGGATTCTATGCAGTGCGCAGCCTGAACTAAGTAATCACCAATCTGGCTGCCAGAGCTATATCATTATTTGTGTATTGAGTCTCACAGAACAATCAATTTGGGCCACACGTGGATGCGGTTCGAGGTTTTTAACAGGTCAAAGGTTACAGGCTTTACATATACCTCTACAAGGGTATCAAACTTTTCTGGAATGAGACTGCTGCCCTTCCAAATGTCCTCTTGCACCTCAAACGGCCCTTTGGGTATGCAAGATTGACAAAGGTTGGCCCAGTAACCTTCGGAGATATTGACCACCGAGCATCTGGCTTATGATTGGTTGTCAGTCCTCAAGAAGGTGGATGGAACGGATAAGATCTGCAACCTGGTTATCGATAATTTCAGCACGCACTCCCTACTCGATATATGAACAATCGTGGTAACCGCTCAGGTAGGGGTCTTCCCGGTAATGGGTAGAGTAGCGCTTCGGCGTTTGGATGCGCAGCAGGCTGTCAGACTGGGCATAGACTACCCAGCTCAAAGCAGATTATCTTCCACCGTCTTCTTGATGGTCTTCACCGTCACACGGCGGCTGGAGCCCACTACCTGGGGATTCCGCCATAGATCATCACTAATGAAAGGTTCGTGTGTCCTTCTGGAACCATGGGCGGTATGGAGCGAAAGCTGCCACCCTTAGGGCGCACTATCATGCCGCGGTAACAGATCTTGCAAACTAAGAAAGGATTGCAGGGTAGGTCCCGTACCGATTCCTCGATGAACAAAATGCCTTTGGCGTGAGATATCCTAGTTCGTTCAACCAGGCAGTGATCTGAGTATCCGAATACAATTTGGTAGAGTTATGCTAGAACAACGCCAACAACCGTCGGGTTTGGGATCGGGTTTGATCGTATGGTTATCATGCTGGCTGACTGTCGCAGAATCCTTGACGTCATCGCTTTGCCAATAATCAGTCGAGATGGTGTAGAGAAACAGCATATTCTCGTCGGTTGTGCATTATATTTCTTTATTCCCCAGCACCTGGTCCGTTATCTCAATTAGTGGAGCGTGTGACTCTTAATTAGTTTGTTGAAGGTTCAAGTCCTTCGTGGATCACCTATAAGAAGCATTTGAAGAGAGCTCCTTTTATCAAGAGTCTCTCTTTATCGGTAAAATGAATGTTTAATTTGTCTGTCTTTTCTATGTATAGTTCCATATTGAGGCAATACCTTAAGGTTATCATTCTTTTATACGTCATATTATTCGTTGTTGACTCACAAATTGTTTTATGATATATTACTAATACATCACTAATATACCGCTAATGTATTTCCTCGGGTTGTATAGATAGTTGAACCAGAAAAACACCTTCAGCTTTATAAGGAGAATAAACATGGAGACTAATAAGCCAAAAGCGGGACGAAATATCTGGGGAGTTGTTGCATTTGTGGTGTTGGTTATAGTGCTAGCTTTAATTCGAATTTTCCACTTATATTAGATTGCATGTTGGGTGCAAAAAATCTCTGCCTCCAACACTAATTTAATAAACTATTTAATTCCGCCATAAGGGATGCACTGGCCGAGAAAGAAGGCTATTTTTGCTTCCATGATGGATCAATTTCCTACTCGTCTCGCTGCCACTACTACCTAAAAATGTCTAAAATCAATGTAGCAGTTTTAGGAGTATGTGGACGCGGAGGATTTGCGTGGATTGCACAATCCATTCTTCATGAACTGGAGAATCATCCATTTTTTCAAGTTACCGCTGTTATTACTGAGCGCTCTTCACGAGAAGGAATGAAATTATGCGAAGGATTGGATAGTTGGTACGAAGATCACCCCCTATCATCAGAATTGGCTGAGTTGTCTCTATTACCGCCTGATGCGGAAGTTTTACGTAGCAATTCTAATGTCGGTCTGGTGATTTCTGCACTGCCCCCGCAGATGTCACAGAAACTTGACCTTCAATTGGCAGCAGGTGGTATGCCCGTCTTAAGTGAAAGCCCAGGACTTCGAGGCGAGCTAGATATCCCACTTATCACTCCAGAGATAAATGCTGACCACCTGCAATTAATTCCAGCTCAGCAACGTCAGCGAGGATGGAGTAAAGGCTTCATAGTTGCGAATCCAGGCTGTACATATACAATTTTAGCCCTGGCGATCAAGCCAATACTCGACAGAGTTGGTATCGATGGTGCAGTAATTACGACCATGCAGGCGATATCAGGGGCAGGTCCAGATGCGATTGCTGGTATGGCAATCATTGATAATATTATTCCATATATTCCACAAGAGGAAACCAAACTTGAAACAGAGTTGTCCAAGATCCTTGGGAAATTCGACGGGGACAAAATATTGCCAGCTGAAATTACTTGGGATGCAACATGCTGCCGCGTTCCAGTCCTTGACGGGCACACAGCGGTAGTTGCCTTAGAGTGCAAAAAACCCATAAGTATAGAAGAAGCAATTGAAGCATGGAATAGTTATTCCGGTCTTTCCCAATCTAAAGGTTTACCGCATTCACCAAACCCCATCATTGAAGTAATGATGGATGATGATCGGCCACAGCCACGCCTGGATCGAATGAATGGTTTGGGACGTAGTATCACGATTGGGCGTATACGCGAAAATAAAACTATTAGGAATGGCATTACTTTTATTGTTGTTGGTCATAACCGGTTACGCGGTACTTATGGAAATACGATTTTAAATGCCGAATTATTGTACCAAAGTGGTTTGTTATAGTTAGAAGGAGCTACGCGAAGTGCTATTCAAACAACTTTCCGAGTACAGCCAACCAAAGATGGGTGTTCTCAGTGAAAATCAAAAAAATGCCCTACACTCCGCCTCATTAGAAATTTTGCAGAGAACGGGTGTAAGTGTTCGATTAGATGATACCAGGAATAGATTGGCGAAAGCTGGCTGTCAAGTTGATAATGACCGCGTATTTATCCCAGAGCGCCTAATTGAGTGGGCATTAAACCAACATCCTAAGCATGTTGTGTTGTGTGATCGGAATGCTACCCCGGCCATGGCACTCGAGGGCAGGAATTGTTATTTTGGAACAGGCTCGGATACACCTTTCGTAATTGATATCAATTCCGGACTACACCGAAGTGCAGTCATTGCAGATATTGAGAACGTATCGCGGTTGGCTGACGCTCTCCACAACCTGGATTTCTTGATGTGTATGGGTATTGCTTCTGACGTACGTCCTGAGATTTCTGATCTTTATCATTTTCAGGCAATGGTTTCAAATACGATTAAGCCCATCGTCTTCACTGCCTGGAATGCGTCCAACCTGGAGGCGATACTCAGAATGGCTGAAACAGTAGCAGGGAGTCTCGAGAACCTGTTACGATATCCATTTGTTGCATTATATGCTGAACCAACAGCTCCCCTTATTCATAGTCAAATAGGTTGCGAAAAACTCGAGGTTATTTGTCGTTTAGGTCTCCCGTTAGTCTATACTCCCGGCCTGATTACAGGAGCATCATCTCCGGTTTCACATGCTGGTGCTATCGTGGTTGCTAATGCTGAAATTCTCAGCGGATTATTGATAACACAGCTTATTAATCCTGGCACACCTGTCATCGCTGGTGGGGGTGGAATGATGACCATGGATATGCACTCAATGATTGCGAGCTACGGAGCACCTGAGTTTATGTTTGATTGGTGTTCCCTACGAGAAATGGGTGCTTTTTATGGGTTGCCTGTTTTTGGATTTGCCGGAGTTAGCGATGCGCTCATATTCGATCAACAAGCAGGAATTGAAGGAGCATTATGGACACTAATATCGGCATTATCAGGAGGTAATCTTATCCATGATGTCGGTTACCTCGAATCAGGTCTTACAACATCCTATGAAATGATCGTTGCCATGGATGAGACGATTGGGTTAGTAAAGCGTTTTATGCAGGGGATGTTAGTAAACAACGACACGCTGGCTATTAATACAATCGCATCAGTCGGCCCTGGTGGGCATTTTTTGGATGTACCCCACACTCTGGATCACTTTCGAGAGAATTGGCGTCCTGACATTTTTTGTCATTCAAATCGCCCTGATTGGAATGAAGCTGGAGCAAGCCCACTTGGTGATAGAGCTCTACGGAAGGTAAAAACAATTCTTTCACAACACAAACCTGAACCTTTGCCTCAGCATGTCACTGAAAATATCAAGTCGATAATAAACAATGCCACTTCACGACTCGGTAGAATGGATTAGCAAAGTAAGTAATATGATTTGTGTTAACTCTGGAAATACTTTATTGGAGGCCGTGTATGAAAGACGAATATGAGATGATCTTTAAAGCAGTTGTTGAAGGTAATGTTGAGGGGGCAGAGAAATTGGTTAGCGATTCGCTTATGGGAGGGATAATGGCCGGAGAGTTACTTAATCAAGGCCTTATCAGAGCGATGGATGAAGTCGGAACGCGATTTGAGCGCGGAGATATGTATATTCCTGAGATGCTGGTATCCGCTAAAGCCATGAAAGCAGGATTATCTATTCTTAGGCCGTACCTTGTCAAGGAAGGAATACCAGCTATCGGCCGTGTAATTATTGGCACAGTCAAAGGCGATATGCACGATATCGGCAAGAACCTGGTAACTATGATGCTGGAAGGCGCTGGATTTGAAGTAATTGACTTAGGTACTGATGTTGCTCCTGAGAAATTTGCAGAAGCCGTTCGAAAATACTCTCCCGATATTGTAGGATTGTCCGCATTGTTGACCACAACTATGCAGCAAATGAAAAATACAATTGAGGCAATCGATGATTTGGGCACTAGAGACCAAGTAAAGATCATTATTGGTGGCGCACCGGTTACACAAGAATATAGCGAAAAAATTGGAGCAGATGGATATGCGGCTGACGCTAGCAAGGCCGTTAATTGGGCAAAGGCAATTCCACATTCAAATAGTAAAGTGTTCTAATTCTTCATCGATGTTGTACATATTTCACTATCAATAACAATCAGCTATCGAGAGAGTGATTGATGAATCCTAAAGAATGTCTTATATCTATTTCTGATTTATCCTACCTACCTCTTGGAATCAAGGAGAGGGTTCTGTCCAATATAAATCTAGAGGTAAATAGAGGTGATTTTGTATTGCTATTAGGACCCTCCGGATGCGGTAAAACAACCTTGACCAGGTGCCTTAATGGATTGATTCCTCATCTTGATCAAGGAACGATGGATGGAACAGTCCGTGTCAAAGGTAAAGACACTGCCAGTCACGAAATCTATGAGTTTGCTCAAGATATCGGTATGGTTTTTCAAAACCCAGACGATCAAATACTATCACTCAAAGTTGTGGATGAGATTGCATGGGGTGTCGAGAACCACGGTATACCTCAAGCTGAAATTGCTGATCGTGTCAATCGGGCCATGAATTTGCTGGGTATTGAAGAGCTAAAAGAGCGTTTGACTTTTGCGATATCAGGTGGGCAGAAACAAAAGGTGTCAATTGCAAGTAATTTGGCGATGATGCAGGATGTTCTTGTTTTAGATGATCCCACTACAGATCTTGATCCCGTATGCACTGCAGAAGTAGTATCAACCCTGGCAAAATTACATCATGATATGGGAAAGACCCTTATAGTCATCGAGCATGATCTTAATGATTTAATTGAATTGGCTAATCGAATTGTCTTCATGAATGAGGGATCAATCTTGTTTGATAGCCCACCCGTAGAGGTCTTGTCGGAGCATTTTAACGAGGTTCTGGCTCTTGGGATGAACATCCCACAACATGTTGAAATCGGGCGTGCCATCCTTGATGAGGATAGCAAGGCACTTTTGCCAGTCCGAAAACAAGAAGTTTTTGATCTGCTGGATAATTTTATTGAGGGCACAAACGTGCTGTTTAATTATCTACCGGAACCCCCGAAACTCGGGGATCTTGTATTGAACGTGAAAGAATTGAATTTCTCTTATATACCGGGGACACCAGTGCTCAAGGATATAAATTTCCAGATAAAACAAGGAGAATTTGTGGCAATAATCGGTGCAAATGGCTCTGGAAAAAGCACACTTGTCAAAAATCTAATCGGCCTAATTCGACAAAATACAGGGCAAGTCACAATTAACGGTCGTGATACAAGTAAGATAAAAATATCCGATCTGGTATCTGAAATCGGTTATGTTTTCCAGGACCCAGACCAGCAGCTATTTGCTAATAGCGTACTGGAAGAGGTTCTGTTTGGGCTTAAGATGCGACACCAGCTCGACGAGCAGTCTGAGAAGCGGGCGCTTGATACTCTAAAGATTGTTGGGTTGGACAACTATGTTACTCGTCATCCTTTTTCTTTGAGCAGAGGTCAGCGCCAGAAACTAGCGGTTGCTACTGCCCTCTTACATCGACCACCTATTGTCCTTCTTGATGAACCCACGACAGGGCAAGATCGGCGTAGTCTTGAGGGTTTGCTTGATTTACTTGAGGACCTGAACAAACATGGTAATACGACGATCATGGTTACCCACGACATGGACATTGTGGCTGCCTATGCCACACGCATCATGGTTATGGATAAAGGAAAAATCGTTATGGATGGACCTTCAGAAGAGGTTTTCTATGATCATTATGATTACCTAGACTCACTGAATCTGAAACCACCGACGGTAATAGATTTTTGCAAAAAGCTCGAACATAAAGGAATGCCTCGCTTTTTAACAGTAGATCCTTTGCTTCAATTCATTCAGGAGGTGAGAGATAACCAAAAAGAAAATCACCCGCAGGAGTTATTAACCTATATAAATTCAAAATCAGACAAAAGGAAGGATTAAAATGGCAACAGCTGTTCAAACTAAAATAATAAAAGGTTTTAATGCAGTTGATCTTGTTACAGTAGCCGTTTTTGCTGCACTTTACAGAGCCGCATGGTATGTCTGGCAGATCTTCGGATTTCTGTTCCCTTTCAATATTGTCCTCGCAACATTTTTCGCAACATTAGCAGCTGTAGCAGCTGCTGTAATTGTTCGGAAAGTAGGAGTGTTTACTTTATACGCCATCGCGGCCGCTTTGATTAACTTCTTCTTCCAAGGTGAAGCATTGGTGGCTTCGATCATCTATTTGTTCTTGGGTGTGTTTTCGGATGCATATCTCTATATGCAGATAAAAGCAGGGAAGGATCCTTTTACCAGTTTCCGTGACATGGCCATTGCTGGAGGAATATTCGCATTTCTATGGTCGGCTGTCAACTGGGGTTACGTATTCCCGATCCTTTTCCAGATGGAATTCTCAATCGGTATGCTCTTTGCGGTAGCTGTTTCGTGCTTTGTCGGAGGTGTTATAGGAGGACTCATTGGGTATAAGTTAGGCGACCGACTCAAAGGACTTATATATTAATTTATACCCAAATTTTGAGAGATGGCAAAGCTCTGATAATTTAAATTGGGGGGTATGGATAACCGATTACAATTTCATGCCCCCCAAGGAGGCCAATATGGCAGGTGGCGGTGTAACTAATTTTCTGGCCAATATAGACCGTAATTCATGGGTTCATAAGCTTGATCCACGCACCAAGGTGGCTATACTTGTCTTCTTTTCAGTATTTCCACTTTTGTTTACGGATTACCGTTTTTTATTCTTTTTCTTTTTGCTCATTCTACCCCTGTGGCTTACGGCAAATCTTAATTTCCGGCCGATGATTGGCCCGTTTCTTGGTGTTGGTTTTTTTATGTTGATTTTATTTGTATTTACTGCTCTCAGGACACCCGCTGAACTTACAAATCCCGCCCCAGAGGCCGCAAATTTCACCTGGTTCATAAAAGCTGGACCGATTGTTGTCACAAGCCACACCTTTTTTCGCGGTTTATACATTGCAGGTCGAATGCTTGTGCCATTGACAATCGGTTTATTCATAATTGCAACAACGGACCCGACAACATTGGGTAAAGGTTTGCGAAAACTGAAAGTACCTACGGCTGCTGTATTTATGGTTCTGGCAGGTTTACGTTTTATACCAATTGTCACAGAACAGATGTTGAATATACTAGATGCCATGACCATACGTGGTGTTCCTAATTCGCGGTTCGAACGTACAAAATTATTAATCCTCCCTCTTTTTGTTACCTCACTTCGTCGTACACGAACTATGGGATCAGCATGCGAAGCCAAAGGATATGGAGCACAAAAGTGGAACAACTTCTATCAAGCCTTTCGATTGAATCGGGCTGATAAGATTATGCTCATTACATTACTGGTGTTAACACTTGCAATAATCTACGTACGGTTTGGATTAGGTTTAGGTGTGGCAACGGTCGGATGGACCAGATAACGCCCTTATCATGTTATTTACCGAAAATAACACAGACGTATCATTGGAGGAATCTATAAATACTTTATACGAAAGGGCGAATATATGGAAATAGATGAATCGTTATCAGAAAAAGCTTACCGAATATTAAATGAGAAAATTGTCACTTGTCAATTATCTCCAGGAAATCGTCTAGCGCAATCATATTTATCTCAACAAATGGGAATCGGTTTAACACCCATTCGTGACGCCTTGCAAAGACTTGCATTGGAGGGCTTCGTTGAAGTTATACCTCGTCACGGCTATATCGTGACAAAAATCGATGTAGCTTATGTCGCCGAGATTTTCGAAATGCGCCAAATTCTGGAGCAAGCATCTGTCGGTCTTGCCACAGAAAAGGGAGTTGATGAAGACCTTGAAACCATCCGTAAAATGGCAGATTTTCAATATAAATTCAAAAAGCACGATACCTATTTGGATTTTTTACAGCGAAACGCCAATTTTCACTTAGCTATTGCTGAGGCAACTGGTAATTTTCGTCTTGTGAACACATTGTCAAGGCTCTTAGTTGAGATGACGCGTGTATTTCATCTGGGTCTTGATTTGAGAGACAGTGCGGATGAAATGCGCAATGAACATATCATGTTGACGGATGCTTTACTTTCAAGAGATACCAACCAGGCTGTAAATTTAGTTAAACATCAAATTGATACCTCGAAGAGCAGGATCATCGAAGCTTTGAACAATAATAGTCGGATGTGGAAAAAAGCCCAAGGTCGAGAAAGGTTGCGTTCCGAAATATTCCTTAGGCGAGAAGACTAAAGAAGAATCATAATTTATTTGTAAATAAGCAATGGTAGATCATTTGTATGACCGTTATTTGACTATGCAAACTACTGAAAATACCGTGATATCTGATATAAAAGTATGTGGTCAAGGTACTCTTATCCCTATATTTAATGGTAAACATGCAAGATATATCAATCTTGACAACGCAGCAAGTACTCCCGCCCTTATCTATGTTCAAGAAAAGGTAAATGAGTTTCTTTCATGGTACTCCAGTGTCCATCGAGGTGCTGGTTTCAAATCTCTTCTGAGTACTCACACAATGGAAGCTGGACGAAATCAACTCATGGAATTCGTCGGTGCCGATTCAGAAGAAGATTGCGTTATTTTTGTTAAGAACACAACTGAAGCGATTAACAAACTGGCTAATCGCCTAGAATTAACTAAGGACGATGTTGTGTTGACTACTTTAATGGAGCACCATTCGAATGATCTACCCTGGCGCTCTAAGGCGAGGACATTACATGTTGAAACCCTTGAAGATGGAACACTTGATTTGTTTGATCTTGAGCAAAAAATCGATCGCCATAAGGGTCGGCTGCGACTTGTGACTGTAACTGGTGCATCGAATGTAACTGGAATTATGCCTCCAATCTACGACATAGCTGAACTTGCCCACGCAGCTGGAGCTCAAATCCTTGTCGATTGTGCTCAACTCGCTCCCCATCGAAAAATTGTGATGGGGCCGACTACATCTCCACGACATCTCGACTTTATCGCCTTATCAGGGCACAAGATGTACGCACCTTTCGGGACTGGTGCACTTATTGGGTCAAAGCGTATTTTTTCAAAGGGCGTACCAGACTATACCGGCGGAGGCACCATTGAGGTAGTAACACGTGATAAGGTCTATTGGACTTCCCCACCACATAGTGATGAGGCTGGTAGTCCAAATGTGGTAGGGGTAATAGCACTAAATGCAAGCCTTTATGTTTTAAGCTCAATCGGGATGGAGGCTGTTGCACGGCATGAGTCTGAGCTGACCGCCTATGCCCTGGAGAAATTAAATCAGTTAAAAGGGATTCAGATATTCGGTTCCACGAAAGAAGTGTCTCTCAATGACAGGCTTGGGGTAATTGCCTTTTCTGTCGCCGGTGTACCCCATGCTAAGGTTGCCTCCATCCTGTCTTTTGAAGGCGGTATAGGTGTGAGAAATGGTTGCTTCTGTGCCCATCCATATGTACTCAGGTTGCTTGGAATTTCTCCAGAAGATGTTGAGATTCATATCTCGTATGTGTTGAATGGAGATCGATCTCAACTTCCGGGATTGGTTAGAGTAAGCATCGGAATTTACAATACACTTGCAGATATTGATGTTTTTACCGCAATGCTCGAGAAAATCATAAGTGGTGATTACCAGGATGACTATGTTGTGAATCCCACAACTGGAGAATACATGCCCAGTAACTTTGATACTCGACTTCTCGAACAATATTTTCATTCATAATGCCCATATCTACTTTCAGAAGAGGAGAAACTCAAATGACGCCTTCAATGAACCACTGGGAACGGATTCGCGCCACGATAAAAGGTGAAGAAACTGACGTAATTCCGATTGGTCTTTGGCGTCATTGGCCTACTCATGAAGAAACGGCATTAGCACTAGCTACCAGCACAATCCGCTGGCAGCAAGAATACGATTTTGATCTAATTAAAATAACCCCTATGGGGACTTATGCTATTGAAGACTGGGGTGCTAAGACATTTTATAACCCAAATCCTAATGGTGTGAGAACGGTTGTTAAGAATGCTACCCTAAAGCCAGAAGAATATCCAAAACTCAAAAAGTTAAATGTTAATGAGGGCTGTTATGGAATGCAGCTCCGAGCTTGTGAGATGATCTGTGAAGAATTCCATGACGCTAATACTCCTATCGTAATGACTGTGTTTAGTCCACTGACAGTTGCTAATAAACTCTTTGGCGATCGAGTTTATGCTGACATGCGTTTGAATCCAGACCTTTTTGAAGAAGGACTTGAAATAATTGCCAACGTAACAAAAGAATATGCTCTTGAATCATTGCGGCGCGGTGCACATGGTTTGTTCTTTGCCTGCCAGGCAGAAAGTTATCGTTTAATGGATGAAGCTCAATATCAACGATTTGGAGTGACATATGATAGGGTGGTATTGGACGCAGTGCGTAATGATAGTCAGCTAATCATGCTTCATGCCCACGGATATGATATCATGTTCGATTTGGTCGCTAGCTATCCAATTGACGCAATCAATTGGCACGATTGTGTTACCGCTCCAAGTCTTGCCGAAGCTACCAAACGATTCGCTGGAATGCTCGTGGGCGGTGTCAACGAATGGAAGACATTATTAACAGGTTCCCCTGAAGATATTCGGGCAGAAATAAAGGAAGCGATCCAACAAACTTCTGGGCGTCGATTAATGATCGGACCTGGGTGTGTAATTCCGATTAATACCCCCGCAGAGAATATTGCTGCTGCACGAAACTCTGTAAACCTAAAATAAACTCACTCTTGATGCTGTTATAGGCCATTTTAGAGAAAAAATAAAAAAATTACCTTTTGGATTTCAATTTGCCAGGAGAGTGTTATGAAACGCAGGAAATTGTTGATGATTCCAGGCCCTATTGAATTCGAACCGAGCGTTTTACGCGCGATGGGGGCTCAGACTACAAGCCATGTTGCCGCTGACTTCATTGAAATTTTTGGAAGCTCTTTAGAAATGATGAGAAAAGTATTCCTGGCAGGATCTGGACAGCCATTCATTGTTTCGGGCTCGGGAACCTTAGCAATGGAAATAGCAATAGCGAATCTGGTTGAGCCTGGAGATAGGGCATTGGTTCTTGTAACAGGTTATTTTGGAGATCGATTTGCAGAAATAATTGAGCGATATGGTGCAGAAGTCGATAGAATAAAGGCACCTTTGGGATATTCTGTAGAATTGGAGGATATAGAGCGAAAGCTGAAATCCAATAGATATAAACTGGTTACCGTGACACAGGTGGATACATCCACAGGGATTGCTGTCGATGTGAGGCATTTAGGAAATCTCGCCCATAAATATGGGGCAATGGTTGTGTTGGATGGGGTCTGTTCGGTGGCAGGTGAAGAGTTGCGCCAAGAAGAATGGAATATCGATTTGGTTCTGACAGCTTCACAGAAAGCAATAAGTGTCCCCCCAGGCTTGGCTTTGCTCATGGCTGGCCCACGTGCTATAGATGCATGGAAATTTCGAAAAACACCTGTGCTTAATTACTATGCAGATTTCACGAACTGGTTACCTGTTATGGAAGCCTATGAAGCTCGAAAGCCTAGCTATTTTGCCACACCCGCGATTAATCTTGTCGGGGCATTGAATGAAAGTCTCAAGCTTATCCTTGACGAAGGAATGGATGCTCGGTTTACCCGCCATCGATTACTTAGAGATGGGATGCAAGATGCTATAAAAGCCTTAGGACTAAAGCAGGTACCTGTTAGGCGAGATTTTACCGCAACCACGTTATCAGCAATTTATTATCCCGATGGAATCGATGGTCAGAAACTACTTGCGAAGATCAATTCAGAAGGGATCATATTTGCGGGGGGATTACACCCTGAAATTAAGAACCGATATTTTCGTATCGGCCATATGGGTCCCTTTTCCCCAGGGGAAATTATTTACGCTATTTCCGCCATGGAAAGTGCACTTGTCGAGTGTGGCTATAAATTTGATGTCGGAATTGGACTTACAGCTGCGGAGCGCACATTCATTAATTCTCATCACTAAATTCCGACTTAAAAAATAAAGAAAAGCTTGATTGAGGAGATTTTAAAAATGACCATTACCAAGAGAAATGCTCATGCACCATATTTCCGAGTTCTTTTTGATGAAGGTGTGCAAGAGATACACAGAACAGTGACTCGTGTACTTTCGGAAGTAGGTGTGGAGTTTCCACATGAGCATGCTCAGAGTGTGTTCCGCAAGGCGGGCGCGAAAGTTGATGGAAAACGGGTTCGCATTCCTCCAGAATTACTGATGGAAACCCTCAACATGGCTCCCACCAGTTTTACTTTTTACAATCGAGACGGTTCGCCTGCTATGAACCTTGCTCCATTTGAGGTGCACTTTGGTACGTATGGAACAGCGCCATATTGGTACAACCCAAATACTGGAAGAAGAGAACTTTCCACACTAGATACTATAGCCGTGACCGCACGTATTTGCGATGCTCTTCCGAATATTGAATGGTCTATGCCTATGGGTGTTCCAAGTGATGTTGAAGCTCCAATTGCGGATAGATATCAATTCTTTCAAGCAGTTACTAATAATACTAAGACCCTTTACTCATCAACTTACACGGCAGAGGGGATGAAAGATGTCGTTGAGATGGCAGCTATAGTAGCAGGGGGAATTGATAATCTCCGTGAGAAACCTTTCTTCACTACTGGGATTAATCCTGGTTCTCCTCTGCGCTATGACCATGAAGTCGCTGGGAAGCTCATAGTAATGGCAGAGGCGGGACTACCGATGTTGTTCAACCCCATGCCAATGGCTGGAGCCACAACTCCAACTACGATGGCATCTACCATTGTGATTGCATTGGCTGAGGGATTAGCAGGAATTGTCTTAGCCCAACTGATCAATCCGGGTGTTCCTGTTGTAACAGGCGGTGTTCTTGCAATAATGGACATGCGAACATCTGTTATCACTTATGGGGCACCGGAATTATCCTTGATGATGGCCGGCATTACCGAAATGTGTCGTTTCTACGGAGTGCCATCTTATGGTACTGCAGGTTGTACTAACTCCAAAGTTGTAGACCCCCAGGCAGCTGTCGAAGCTACGAATTCACTTCTCACCAGTGCCTATGCAGGATCAAATATGATCCATGACGTCGGTCTTCTTGACACTGGCATGACTGTTTCTTTGGAGGCATTTGTGTTGGGTGATGAAATCATAAAACTAGTGAGACGTATTATGGGGGGATTGGAAGTTAATGAAGAAACGCTTGCATATGATCTAATTGCTGAAGTTGGTCCAGGAGGTCACTTTCTAGATAAACCGCATACCCTGCGGCATTTCCGAGAGAATCATAATTCTCCGCTAATTAATCGTCAGAATTACGAAGATTGGATGACATCAGGTTCAAAAACGATGAATGACAGGTTGACTGAAAAAGTTCAGGATATTCTTGTACACCATCATCCACAATCGTTATCGGATGATGTGGTTCGGGAAATGGAGAAAATTATTGATAGATCAGCGATACGTATTCATGATCGTGTTTAAAACATTCAACTATAAGTTCGTATAGAATGTGAATGAGAAGAGACTATGATGACAATTATCCACCGCACATTCTGAATGACGATGAATGAACACACGATGAAAAAATCCGAATTAAAGATTCCAATCATTGAGTAAATGTATGTAATGCCATGGTGGAGAACCGTAATCGAATCCTTGGTTTAGCCCTTGCATTAATTGCAGTACTCACAGCTAGTGTTGCTCCCGTCTTAGTAAAGGTGGGAGTAAATGAAAACATTCATCCAATCACGCTTTTAATGCTTAGATTATGGATCGCTTCAGCATTCTTCTGGGTATATTTCTCCATTACAAAGCCTGCAGTCCTACGAATTACTCATCGACAATTCATTTACTCTTCAATAGCGGGAGCGGTTAATTGTACTGGTTTAATCCTGTATTATTTGGCGATACAGCGCCTTGATGTCTCAGTAGCTACCATGATTTTTTCGTTCTATCCAATCTTCACAGTTCTCCTTCTTGCATTGAAAGGCGAGCGTATTCATTTGAATGCTCTGATCTGCATAATTGTGTCTCTACTCGGGGTATATCTTCTTTTACAAATTGGAGGTGGCTTAAATATATTAGGGATATTATTAATATTGGGAACAACATTTGGGTATGCACTACATCTGAACATTGTCCAATGGTATTTAAGCGATTATTCTGCTCAAACAACAGCGATATATACCATAACTACTATGGCAGTAATTTGCACTCTTGTTTGGCTTTTAGGACCAAGAAGTTTTACTCCAATATCGTTTGCGGGCTGGATATCAATTCTCGGTACTGCTGTGATATCGACCGCTCTCACACGATTAGCGCTATTTTCTGCGATTCGCAGAATTGGAAGTGGACAAACATCATACTTTGGCCCTTTAGAAATCCTTTTAGGTATATTTTGGGCTGTTGTGTTTTTAGGTGAGTATTTGAATCCGCGGCAGTGGTTTGGAGGATTTTTAATCCTAGCTAGCATGATTTGGTTGATGTTATATAAAGGGAACATATCAAAGCAGATTACTTAGCTAACAATTGTTTTATCTCCTCTCGATTAATCGAATAATATAATGTTATAAGAATAATCGGCCTATATATAAGCCATGGTGTTGCATCTGAGGTTATATGTGGTTTTTGAGGTAAAAGTTTTTTCTACCCAGAAATATTCTCCGTTGAGAACACTACATTGTATATTGGTACCAATTTATAAATAAAGGAAAAGAAAATGCATAACGAAACAATCGCTAAATGGCAACACACCCATATTTTTGGACAGGACCAAATCAAATCCGGAGAACGCCGTACACTTTTCGTAATTATCATAACAGGATTAATGATGGTTGCTGAAATCGTAGCCGGTATCGTGTTCGGATCGATGGCACTGACCGCTGATGGCATCCATATGGGTTCCCATATGGTCGGCTTAGGAATCACATTTCTAGCATACATCTACGCCCGCAAGTATGCCAATGACCAGCGCTTCAGCTTTGGAACAGGGAAAGTGAACGCCCTTGCTGGTTATTCGAGCGCTATGATTTTGGTCTTCATTGCACTGTTCATGGGATATGAAAGTGTCGTCCGGATCATCGCCCCGGTTAAGATCCAATATAACCAGGCGATCATCGTCGCTGTAATTGGTTTGGTGGTGAATGGCGTCAGCATGCTTATTCTGGGAGAGAAGGGTCATACCCATGCCAATGGTGATCAAACCCACGGCAATCATGACCATGGCGCACATGATCACGCAGGTCATGACCATGACGAACATGACCATGACCACGTGGATCACGACCATACTCATGTTGGTACAGGTGACGATCACAACCTGAAAGCTGCTTATTTGCATGTGCTAGCCGATGCCATGACCTCTGTATTAGCGATTATTGCTCTGTTAGCTGCTAAATATTTTACCCTCGTGTGGATGGATCCCGTAATGGGTATTGTGGGTGCCATCATGGTGATCCGTTGGTCAGTTGGCCTGATCCAGGGAACATCCAAAGTCTTACTGGACCACCAAGGCCCGATTGAGGTACAGAAAAGAATTACCGGTATTTTGGAAAGTTATAAAGATACGAAGGTTTGTGATCTGCATATTTGGTCTATCGGACCAGGAATCTACTCTTCCGAAATCAGTATTGTCACCAAGTACCCTGATTCACCCAATAAATACAAGACACTCATTCCAAAAGATGCTGGAGTCATTCATTCCACGGTCGAAGTTCACTATTGCCCAGAATGACATTCTGGATATTTCAGGACCATTCAGTTCAGTAATTTCATATATATTTAAGTATACATCAGGGCAGAATGACACCACAAATTGTGACCAACAAACCCGATTCCCTGGATCAGATCGCGAATCATGAGAAGAAGATAGCAGCACAATCCTCTGTTCTGGCTGCGATATTCCTAACCATCATGAAATTGATTATCGGTTTGGTAACAGGCAGTTTGGGAATCTTGTCCGAAGCTTTACATTCTGCCCTTGACTTGTTCGCTGCTGGCGTTACCTATTTTGCCGTTTACTTCGCTGGGAAGCCAGCAGACGATGAGCATCCTTATGGTCATGGAAAAATCGAAAACATTTCTGCCCTCTTTGAAATGATGTTACTGCTGGTGACTTGCATTTGGATTGTCTATGAGGCTATACAGCGCCTATTTTTCAAATCAGTAATAATCGAATCAAGCATTTGGTCTTTTATTGTGATGGCTATAGCAATTGTCATCGATGTAAGTCGGTCAAAGATGCTGAGTCGGGTTGCCAGAAAACATAACAGTCAAGCACTGGAAGCGGATGCGTTGCACTTCTCCACCGATATTTGGTCATCAACGGTGGTCATTTGCGGGCTCTTCCTCGTTTTTCTATCGGACAAATTACACATCCCTTGGCTGGTCAAAGCTGATTCAATTGCCGCTATAGGGGTCGCTGGGATAGTTATCTATATCAGCTTTCAACTCGGACGTCAGGCAATAACTAATCTCATCGATGAAGTCTCGCCTGCACTGGTAATACAGATCACCCACGCAGCGAAAGAGGTCCCTCTGGTGATTAAAGTATTGGAGGTACGTGCCCGTCATAGTGGTCCTAAAACGTATGTGGATGTCACGATTGCTCTCCAAAATGGCACTCCCTTAGAGAAAGCACACCAAGTAGCTGAGCAAGTGGAGGGTGCTGTACAAACCGCAGTTCCTAAGAGCTCAGTTATGGTGCATGTCGATCCAGTTAGCCATAATACAGGCTAGTTAACACCCAATGTATCAATCTAGGTGAATATTACAACAGACAGCCTAACTAAGGCAGCTTTTGGTTTAGTGAAGGGCCTAGTACACACAAAAGCGCGGGGAATTCATTCAATGTCAATAGTGTATTTCCTTACCTGGGATAACAACGATCCTAAATCCTACCCAAATGATAACGGAAGTGATTCCCAACAAAACAAACACCCTTAAGCGAAAATTATTTATTTTAGATAATCGGTAGTGGGAGGCGTGCCTAAATCTGACGGCGAAATGGAGTTATGACAGATTAGAACCCATCAATACCACATCTGCAGTTTCTAAGGCAATACAGCAACTGCATCGACCACCATAATACTCACAGTTGCATTGGCGATGACAGAGCATTAATTACACTATAACCGATCACACTTATGTGGTTTTATACCTTCCTTAGGGCGCAGAAGCCAATCAGTTTATTTTCTGACATCAAATTTAGTCATAGCCCCTTCAATCCCACAAGTTCGACTACGCAGATAATCACGTATTTGTTATAATCGATGAGTATCTCTGTACTTTTTCGCCTAATTAGTCGGGGTTAGTAATAGAACTAGACATTTCTGACCATATTTTTTATACACTTCAAACTTGATTTCCTTTTAGGACAGGGCTACAAGCTGCCTTCCCCAGTTGATATAATAAGGATAGGCTGGGCGACCTGAGTGCCTCCGGGGTCGTCGAGGAAGATAACCGTATGCCGCAGGGCGGGGAATTTCGAGCGGATCGTTGGCAGATCGAGAGGCATTGTGTCTCCTGGAATTCTGGGTTTGTGTTTGACCAATGATAAGCTAAGTCGCTCAAATTATACTTGCCTGATATACCACTGACCAAAGTTAATAACGATTATTCGATCAGTAATTTAG